>JAITMY010000131.1 GCA_031290755.1 Prevotellaceae bacterium | reverse complement strand
ACACCTTGTATCGCTCGCTGTTGAGGTAGATGCAGTAGGGTCGGCCACGGGCGCTGCTTTCGAGCAGGTCGCGGGTGATGTCGGTAATGGCGTTTCCGTTGCTGTCGAAGTGGACTACGTGCCCCACGATGGCGGCGACGTGGGCTGCCTGCTGCTTTCCGCCGGCGCTTTGCGCGGGTCGGTAGGTAAGCTTGGGCTTCCGCGGGATGAGCGTGGCGAGCTGCGCGGGGTCGCCGAGCTGCCGTGGCGTGGCGCCGTGCAGCAGCTGCTCGACGGCGCGGGGTACAAGGCTCAACATGCGGGTGAACCCTGTGCCTCCCTCATCTGAGGGGAGGTGCACGGCGCAGGCGATGTTGTCCACGGTGAGGCTAAGGAATCCGTTGTTGGGTGCGATGAATAGGTGCCCTCCTCCCTCTGCGAGCACGAGCGGTGCGGCCTCGCAGGCGACGCCTACCACGTGGATGCTGCCTGCGGGGAAGTGTGGGCAGGCATGGCGCAGCTTGTGGCAGGCGGCCATCATGTTCTTCAGGTGCTCTTCGTCGTGGGACACGTCCACAAGGCCCACCTGCGGGCAGAGGGCTAAGATGCGCCCCTTGAGCGCCGCGAGGTAGAAGTCGGCAAGTCCCCAATCGGTGGTGAGGGTAACTATAGGCATTTACAGGCCGTACTCTGCGGGGGTAAACTTGCTCTTGTCGAGCAGGGGTAGCATCATCTCCACAAAGTCGCTTTCGCTGTCGGGGATTTCGCACAGCGCCTCGCGCATTTGTGGCAGGTAGGCTTTTTCGGCCTCTGGCAGCAGCAGCTGGCCGGCGGCGAGCGCCTCGTCGATGATGTCCAGGGCTACCATTGCTCCGCTCTTGGCGTTGGCAATGTAGGTTTCGCCTTTCAGCAGCGCCTGCGAGATTCGGATAACGCTTTCGGGGGCGAGCACGAGCGCCTGCGGGTCGAGGTAGGCGTCGGAGGATACCATGAGCTGCTGCAAGATGCGCCGGTGGTCGGGGCCAAGGCGCAGCGCTTCGTTCATCAGGCGCACGTCGTACTCCAGCTGCTCCATGTAAACGGTGGGCGCCATGCCCGACAGTAGCTTTATGTTTTGGACAGACTCGTTGCTCCAGAGGTCTGCGCAGGCGGCGGCGATGTTGCCTACGGGGCTGAGGTGGGCGCAGGCGGCGGTTTTTCCCTCCATAGAGATGGGGATGCCCGTGATGGCCTTCAGGAATGGGCCTTCGTAGGCGCAGTCTTTGCTTGGCCCCACGGCGCCTTCCTCCATAGCGACTACCGCCCGCACAACGGAGATGACGCGCACCGCGGCGGCAAACACCTTGGGGATGTAGCGCCGCTCGGCCAGCACCATTGCCGTGTTGGCAAAGCCGCAGGCGGAGTCTCCTCCGGCAATTTTCCCCTGCTTGCGGGCGATGGCCACCATTTTTTGCCACAGGAATCGCATGTCGCGCACGCCGAGCACGGCCAGCGCAAAGACTACCGTTTTGAGGTCGCACATCATGAGGGCGTCGTCTGATATTTCTTTGCCGCCGGTGCTTTCGATGGAGAGCATGTCTCCACCTTCGGCCAATCCTCGCTCAAAGAGCTCTATCATGGGGTCGAGCAAGGCCGATGTTCGCTGGCGGCTGGGGCGCTCGAACTCACGCAGGTCGTTGGGCGTAAGGCGTATTTCGGAGATTAGGCCATGCTGCTGGTGGTATCGCTCGCAGATGTCGCTCATGCGCTTTACGATTTCCACGCCAATTTGGGGGGTTCTGGTCATCTCCAGCAGCGTTTCCAGCTCGAGCACTACGCCCTTAGAGCTTAGCTCCAAGGCACGCTTCAGGGCGCCTTCGGTAATTTCGGTGTAGTGGCGGTACACCTCCGGCAGCGTAGCCTCGCTGATGGTCATGGTGGGGAGCGTGAAGTTCAGCTCTGCGTAGAGCTGTCCGCCGCCGATTTCGAGGCCGCGCGGGGTTTTTACCGGCTTGGGTGCTATCCCAAACATCAGGTCTTTGGGGTTGTCAATGATAAGGCTCTTGTACTTCATTTTAGTTTTTTTTAGTGGTTACAATTTTCAAACTTTCTGCTTGCGCTTTGCTTAGGGGCACAAAGGTAAGGGCTGCAATCGGAAAAAGTTCAAATGCCAGCGGCTAAAATGCTAAAATACGCTAATTCGCTTTGCGGCGCATGAAACAATACAGGCGCCCTGCCCGTATAAGAGGGGCAAACAACGTAAACCTTAGAACAACCTATGCAAAAAAACATTTTCATCACCGGAATTGTAGCCGCTGCCACAGGCGCAGCCGCTGCGCTTTTTGTGGTACGCTCGGAGGCGAGCAGGGGCAATGCGCCCGGGCACGCGCAGGGCGGGCAGCACGCCGACACGCCGTCGCTTTTTACGTCGCAGTCCGCGCCGTCAGCAGGCGCAATCGATTTGACGTATGCCGCCGAGAAATCGGTAAACGCAGTGGTGCACGTCAAGACGAGCTACATGCGCGAGCAGAACGTGCCTGAGTCTATCTTCGAGTTCTTCTACGGCTTCAGGAGGTATCAGGAGCCAGCGCCGGTGGTGCAGGGCGCCGGCTCCGGCGTGATTATCTCCACCGATGGGTACATCGTTACCAACAACCACGTGATAGAGCGGGCGAATGAGATACACGTTACGCTCAACGACAGGCGCACGTTCACCGCCAAGCTGGTGGGCACAGACCCCAGCACGGACATCGCCGTGCTGAAAATCGAGGGCAGCGACTTGCCCTACATCACCATAGGCAACTCCGATGCGCTGCGGCTGGGGGAGTGGGTGCTGGCAGTGGGCAACCCGCTTAACCTGACCTCAACGGTAACTGCGGGGATTGTGAGCGCCAAGGCGCGAAACATCAACATCCTGTCCGACGATTTCAAGATAGAGTCGTTCATCCAAACCGATGCAGCGGTGAACCAAGGCAACAGCGGCGGGGCGCTGGTGAACGCCCGCGGCGAGCTCGTGGGCATCAACACCGCCATCGCCTCACCCACCGGCTCCTTTGCGGGCTACTCGTTCGCCGTGCCCAGCAGCATTGTCAACAAGGTATCCACTGACATCATTGAGTTCGGCGTGGTGCAGCGGGCGGTGCTGGGCGTTTCGCTGCAAGAGTTGACCCCTGAGCTCGCCGCCGAGTATGGCATTCAGCACGTCAATGGGGTGCTGATTTACGGCGTGCTTGAAGGCGGCGCCGCGGCGCAAGCCGACCTGCAAAAGGGCGACGTGGTTACCAAAATCAACGATGTGGAGGTAAGCACGGTTGCGCAGCTGCAAGAGCAAATCAGCAAGTTCAGGCCTAACGACCAAGTGTCGCTGACGATTGTGAGGAGCAACAAAACGAAGTACGTCAACATTATTTTGCGCAACAAGGCCGGCACCACGAGCCTCGTGAAGGCCGACAGCGACAACGCGCTGCACGTGCTCGGCGCCTCGCTCAAGGAGGTTGACGCCAACACCAAGCGTGCGCTGCGCATCAGGGGCGGGGTGCAGGTGGCCGAGCTGAAGCAGGGCATGTTGATGTCGCAGGGGGTGAAAAAGGGCTACATCATCACCAGCATCAACCGCACCCCTGTGAACAGCGTGCACGACATATCGAAAATACTTAGCACGGTGCAAAACGAGGCGGTGCTGATTGAGGGCATCTACCCCAACGGCACCGTGGCCTACTACGCCATAGGGATGTCGCGGTAGCAAGCAAGCGAACATGAACCTATTAAACCCAAACATACCATGAGACAGCTGAAAATTACCAAGTCGATTACGAACCGCGAGAGCGCTTCGCTGGACAAGTATTTGCAGGAGATAGGCCGCGAGGACCTCATCACCGTAGAGGAGGAGGTAGAGCTGGCCAAGCGCATCAAAAAGGGCGACCACTCGGCGCTGGAGAAGCTGACCCGCGCCAACCTGCGCTTCGTGGTCTCCGTGGCCAAGCAGTACCAAAACCAAGGGCTGAACCTGCCCGACCTGATAAACGAGGGCAACCTCGGCCTCATCAAGGCAGCCGAGAAGTTTGACGAAACGCGCGGCTTCAAGTTCATCTCCTACGCCGTGTGGTGGATTCGCCAGTCCATTCTGCAAGCCTTGGCCGAGCAATCGCGCATTGTGCGGCTGCCGCTGAACCAAGTAGGCTCGCTCAACAAAATCAACAAGGCGCTGGCCAAGTTTGAGCAGGAGCACGAGCGCATCCCCTCGGCGGAGGAGCTGGCGCAAATACTGGAGATACCCAAGGACAAGGTGTCGGACACGCTTAAAGTTTCGGGGCGCCACGTGTCAGTTGATGCTCCCTTTATCGACGGCGAGGACAACTGCCTGCTCGACGTGCTGACGAACAACGACTCCCCCAGCGCCGACCGCTGGCTGATGAACGAGTCGCTCTCGCGCGAAATTGACCGAGCGCTGGCCACGCTCACCGAGCGCGAGCGCGACATCGTGAAGTACGTGTTTGGCATTGGGCAGCAGGAGATGACGCTGGAGGAAATCGGCGAAAAGTTTGGGCTGACCCGCGAGCGCGTCCGCCAGATTAAGGAGAAAGCTATCCGCCGCCTGCGCCACAACTCGCGCAGCAAGCTGCTGAAAGCGTATTTAGGGTAACAAAAGCACAGGATAATGTCAACATTTCACGTAAGCGAAAACGGCTACTACGGCGACTTCGGGGGCGCCTACGTCCCCGAAATCCTTCACGCCAACGTAGAGGCGCTGAAAAATGCGTACAAGCTGCTCATTAGCGACCCTGCGTTTCAGCAGGAGTATCACGCCCTTTTGAAGGACTACGTCGGTCGCCCCAGCCCGCTGTACTTGGCCAAGCGCCTGTCGGGAAAGTACGGCTGCAAGATCTACCTCAAGCGGGAAGACCTCAACCACACCGGCGCACACAAGATTAACAACACCGTGGGGCAAATTCTTTTGGCAAGGCGCATGGGCAAAACCCGCATCATTGCCGAAACCGGCGCCGGGCAGCACGGCGTGGCCACCGCCACCGTTTGCGCCCTGATGGACATGGAGTGCGCCGTGTACATGGGAAAAACCGACGTGGCGCGGCAGCACCTCAACGTGCAAAAAATGGAAATGCTGGGCGCCAAAGTCATTCCGGTAACAAGCGGCAACATGACGCTGAAGGACGCCACCAACGAGGCCATCCGCGACTGGTGCTGCAACCCCTCCAACACGCACTACATCATCGGCTCGACCGTTGGCCCCCACCCCTACCCCGACATGGTAGCCCGCTTCCAGTCGGTCATCAGCCAAGAAATAAAGGTGCAGCTGCTCGAAAAAGAAGGCCGCGACTACCCCGACTACCTGATTGCCTGCGTGGGCGGCGGCAGCAACGCCGCTGGCGCCACCTACGAATACTTGGACGACCCGCGGGTGAAAATCGTGCTGGCCGAGGCCGCGGGCAAGGGCATTGACTCCGGCGAATCCGCGGCCACCATTCGGCTGGGCACGGTGGGCATCATCCACGGCGCAAAAACGCTGCTGATGCAAACCGCCGACGGGCAAATTCAGGAGCCGTACTCCATCTCGGCAGGCTTGGACTACCCTGGCATCGGCCCCATGCACGCTAACATGGCGCGGCAGGGGCGCTCGGAGGTGCTGGCCGTGGACGACCACGAAGCGCTCGCCGCAGCCTTGGAGCTGACCCGCATGGAGGGCATCATACCGGCCTTGGAGTCGGCGCACGCCTTGGGCGTTTTCGGCCAAAAAAAGTTTAGGCCGCAAGACCTTATCGTGCTATGCCTGTCGGGACGGGGAGATAAAGATATGAAAACGTACATTGAATGGAACGATGATGAAAAAAGTAAGCATTAGCACGCAAAGCAAAACCGTATTAGCCGACTTGCAAACGCCGGTGAGCCTTTACCTGAAAGTGCGCGACGTATTTCCCGAATCCGCGCTCTTGGAGTCGTCCGATTTTCACGGCAACGAAAACTCCTTGTCGTTCATCGGGCTAAAGCCCATCGCGCGGTTTGAGGTGGCCAACGGCAAGGTGAAAACCGAGTACCCCGACGGCAGCACCGACACAAAAACGGTCAGCTCCGTGGCCGATGAGCTGAACAGCTTCGTGCACTCCTTCGAGGTGAAAAGCGACCAAAACACCACGGGGTTCAACGGCTTCTTTGGCTACACAAGCTACGATGCCGTCAAGTACTTTGAGGATGTTGACCCGCAAAAGAGCAGCGCAAGCACGGTTGCCATCCCCGACATGGTGTACATTTTCTACCGCTACATCATTGTCATCAACCACTTCAAGAACGAAATGACCATCGTGGAAAACATTGTGGAGGGCGGCGAGAGCAAAATGCACGAGCTGCTGGCCATGCTGCACAACCGCAACTTCGCCTCCTACAACTTCGCCGCAAAGGGCGCGGAGGAGTCCACCGTTACTGACGAGGAGTACAAGGGCATGGTGCGCAAGGGCGTTCAGCACTGCAAGCGAGGCGACGTGTTCCAGCTGGTGCTGTCGCGCCGCTTCTCGCAGGCGTTCTCCGGCGACGACTTCAAGGTGTACCGCGCCCTGCGCTCCGTCAACCCCTCGCCCTACCTGTTCTACTTCGCCTTCGGCTCGTTTCGCATCTTCGGCTCAAGCCCCGAAACGCACTGCTGCGTGGGCAAAGGCAAGGCCTACATTGACCCCATTGCCGGAACGTTTAAGCGCACCGGCGACGACGAAAAAGACAAGCAGCTGGCGCACGACCTGCTGCAAGACCCTAAGGAAA
>JAITMY010000103.1 GCA_031290755.1 Prevotellaceae bacterium | reverse complement strand
AGGTGAAAAAATACAAGGAAACCGTGGGGCGCAACGTGGTGGACAACTTTTTTGCCGCCGCGCAGCGGCACGATAAGCGCCTGTTTGAAAAAAATAAGGCGGCGCAAAAACCTGTGGGGCACATCATTGGCTTTACCTTCAGCAGGGGCGCCATCGAAGAGGTGGCGCGGCTCCGCCTCAAAGAAAGCATCATCATCGACCTCAAAAAAGTAAGCGAAATTGTGCCCTACGGCAACCCGCCAAAAGTATCGCTGAGCGCCGAGGAGGTGGAAATGTACAAGTACGCCTTTGAGGCCTCCGCCGAAAGCGAAGCGGGCATAGACTTTTTCTCATGGGACTTTGACCATAACCCCAAAAAAGGATTTCAGCCGAATGTAGTATTTGACAAGGAGGGGAAGCAGGTGCACAAGCTCGCGCCGGGCAAGCACCACGTGGCCGTAAAGGCCGTGGACAAGCTGGGCTTAGAGGGCACGGATACGATGAAGCTAAAGGTCGGGGAGCAGTAGCCATACGGCCATGCTCCCCGACGTAGCGCCGACATCAGCTAACCTCCGCCAACTTTAGTACCCGAATATGTCGCTTTGCGAAAGCTTTGTTACCTGGCCAAAGCTGCTCAGAGCGTTGAAGTCCACGGCCTTCTCGTCGCCCAGCACGCAGAAGGTGTAGGTAAGGTTCTTCACGTTCTCCTCCTGAAACTTCACCACGTCGGCGAGGGTAAAGCGCGGCACCTGCGCAAAGATGTCCCGGCGCAGGTCGTAGTCCAACCCCAGGCGCTGCGCGGTCAGGTAGCTCCACAGCACGTCGGACTTGGTGATGCGCTGCGTGCGTATGTTGGCCAGCAGGTTCTCCTTGGCCACCGCAAAGCCGTTTTCCGACTGCGGCATGTTGCCCAAAATGTCCTGAAACGTAGCGCCGGCCTCCTTCAGCTTGTCGGTTTGCGTGCCGACAAAGGCCGTCATGTAGCACGAGCGGTCGAGGCGGGAGGGGGTGTTGTAGCTGGCCGTGGCGGTGTAGGCCAGGGCGCGCGCCTCGCGCATTTCCTGAAACACGATGGAGTTCATGCCGCCGCCAAAGTACTCGTTGAACATCGTAACTATAGGCTCCTTGCTTTTGTCGTAGGCGCCCTGCTTGGCTATCATGCTCATGTAGGCCTGCGGCGCCTTGTAGTGGGCAAACAGCACCCTGTTTTGGTCGGTGGGCTGCTCGGCGTACTCCGCCGCCGCGGGGTAGTCCTTCAGGGCTTCCGGCGCGTGGTGCTCGCTGCCGATGAGGGTCAGCAGCTGCGCTTCGGGCAGGGGGCCGTAGTACAAAATCTTGTGCTTGTAGGCGCACAGGCCCCTGATTTTGTCCACCAGCAGCTGCGGGTCGATGTCCTTCAGCCTGCTTTCGCTCAAAATGTTTGTCGTTGACGATTTTGCGCCAAAGCGCCCGTAGCTGCCCAGCCGCTGGAAGTTGGCGTTGTGGTTCAGCTTGGCGTTGCCGCGCCCCTTCAGGATGTCCGTGGCCAAGTTGTGGTAGGCCTCTCGGTTCACCTCGGCGTTGGCCAGCAGGTGCTCAAAGAGCTTGAGCGAGGCCTCCATGTTTTCGGCCAAGCCGTTGAGGCTCACGTAAACGCGCTCGGTGGCGCTCGACACGGCGAAGTTGCAGCCCAGTTTGTAGAACTCCTGCTTCAGCTGCCCGGCGGTGTACGTGGCCGTGCCCAAGTATTGCAGGTAGCTCACGGCCAGCGCCAGCTCCTTATCGTTGTCGCTGCCCATGTCGAACACGTAGTTGATCTCAAACAGGTCGTTCTCCACGTTCTTTTTATAGAGCACTGGGATGGAGGATTTTGCGGTCAAGAACTTAATGTCCTGCTTGAAGTCCAGAAACACAGGTTCGATGGGCTTCACCTGTGCGCTTTTGATGGCGGCGAGGAAGGCGCTTTCGGCGTCGCGGTTCACCGGCACGGGCGTGATGGCGGGCTTGTCGATGGCCTTCTCGCCGGGGTCGTCGCCCGTTTGCTTGTAGATGATGACGTAGTTGTCGCGCAGCTTTTCGTTGGCAAAGGCCACCAGCTCGGCCTTGGTAATCTTGGCCATCCTGTCCAGCATGGCCACGCAGTCGGCCCACGGCTCTTGGTTGATGAAGGCCGTTACAAAGGCGTGGGCGCGGGCCTCGTTATCCTCCAGCGAGCGAATTTCGCTCAGCTTGAAGTCGTTCACCACCGCCGGCAGCAGCCAGTCGTCGAACTCGCCCTTTTTCACCTTCTCCAGCTGCTCCAGCATGATGTCCTTTGCCTCGTTGAGGCTTTGCCCCTGCTTGGGCACGGCGTAAACGTACAGCACCTGATAGTCGGCGTTGGCGAGGGGGCTTGTCCCCGCGTCCAGCAGGCGCTGCGTTTGCTTCACGTTCAGGTCTATCAGCCCGGCCTTGCCGTTGGTGAGCACCATGTTGAGCAGCTTGAGCTTGAGGGCGTCGTCGGAGGTGGCGCCGTCGAAGCGGAAGCCGATAACGACGTTCGCCGCATCCTTGCCGTAGATGGTCTTGGCGATGGGCGCGGCAATCGGCTCCTCCCTGATGTTGAGGGGCTGCACGTCCTCGCCCCTGGGGAGGGCGCCGAAGTACTTGTCGATGGTGGCGATGGCCTCGTCGGGGTCGAAGTCGCCCGACATGCAGATGGCCATGTTGTTGGGGACGTAGTAGCGGCTGAAGTAGCGCTTGATGTTGGCGATGGAGGGGTTTTTCAGGTGCTCCTGCGTGCCGATTACCGTCTGCGTGCCGTAGGGGTGCTTGGCGAACAGCCCTGCCGTCAGCGCCTCGAACACCCTGAAGCCGTCGTGGGTAAGCGAGCGGTTTTTTTCCTCGTACACCGTCTCCAGCTCCGTGTGGAACAGGCGGATAACGGGGTTCGCGAAGCGCTCGGCCTGAATTTTTGCCCAGCTGTCCACCTGATTTGCGGGGATGTCATCGCGATATACGGTGGCATCCTCCGACGTGTAGGCGTTGGTGCCCGTGGCGCCGATGGCCGCCATGAGCTTATCGTACTCGTTGGCGATGGCGTACTGCGCCGCCTCCTGCGACACCTCGTCTATCTGCCGGTAGATGGCCTTGCGCTCCGCCTCGTCCGTTTTGGTGCGGTAGCGCTCAAACAGCGCCTCGATGCTGTCGAGCAGCGGCTTTTCCTTGGCGTAGTCCGACGAGCCAAAGCTCGGCGTACCCTTAAACAGCAGGTGCTCAAGGTAGTGCGCCAGCCCTGTGGTTTCGGCAGGGTCGTTCTTGCCGCCGGCCCGCACCACGACGAAGGTCTGAATGCGTGGCGCATCCTTATACACGGTGAGGTACACCTTGAGGCCATTGCCCAGCGTGTAGATGCGCGCCTTGAGCGGGTCGTTCGGCGCCGATTCGTAGCTGTAGCGCTTGCCGCACGAGGCCAGCACGACCACCGCAGCAATAAGTAGGACGGATAAAATCTTTTTCATAGCGTAACGTAATAATGGTTAACAGTTCATGTAACTTTCTAATTTTAAACACTCTATATTCAGCCGTGGAGTTTACCCACCGCTTTAGGGCGCAAAGGTAAAAAATAAATTGACAATTATTTGCTGAAGACAAAATTATTTTGACGTGGCCGAACTCTACGACGTAGAGACCAAGCGGGTCAATGAGGCGGTGAGCAACAATCCCGAAAAATTCCCTGACGGGTATATTTTGGAATTGACCGGAGCAGAGTGGAATAAATTGAAGTCGAAATTTTCGACTTCATTCGGCGCCGGCGGAAAAGTAAAAACGCCCAAAGCATACACCGAAAAGGGCTTGTACATGCTGGCGACCATACTCAAAAGCAAGCGGGCAACCCAAACCACCATTGAAATTGTGGAAACCTTTGCCAAAATGCGGGAGCTGTCGCGCACGGTGGCGCAACTTACGCAAACCGAAGACAAAGGACAACAAAATGCACTGGTGAAACGAGGCAGCAACCTTATATCCGACCTTTTGGGTAGCGAAATGCAGCCAACGGAAAGCGAAATTGGCTTTGAGCTTAACCTCGCGCTGCTGAAAGTCAAAGGAACCGTGAAGCATAAAAGAAAAGAATAACAGTGGCATTAGGCTAACGCCCCTCCTCCAGCCGCCCCGCCAGCGCCGGCATGTCAAGCTGCTCGCGCTCCTCCAGCGGCAGCGCCAGCAGCCTTTGGTAGTCCTGCCGCGCCTCGGGCAGGCGGCGCAGCTCAAGGTACATGTTAGCGCGGTTGTAGTAGTGCAGGCCGGCAGGCTCCAGCTGTAGCGCAGCGCTTATGTCGCGCAGCGCTCCCTCGCAGTCATCAAGGTAGTATTTAGCCGTATAGCGCCATTCGTAGCCTTGCGCCGTCAGCGGCGCTGCTGCCGCCACGCTGTCCAGCGCCGTCAGCACGTCCGCGTAGCGCTGCTGCGCCAGCGCCACGTAGGCCTTAGCCGTCCACGCTTCCGGGTTGCGATTCCCCCACTGCCGCGCCCCCGCGATGGCTACATCGAAGTAGGGCAGCGCCTTGTCATACTGCTTGAGGTGGATAAGGCACTCGCCGGCCAGCTGAAACACAGAATAGTTGCGGCACTCCACGCGGGTGCCCCGCAGCGCATACTCCAGCGCCCGCCGGTAGTCTTTGGCGAGGTTATACTCTTGCCCCACAAAGAAGTAGCCGTTGGAGTAGGCGGGGTAGGAGCTAAGGAGCTGCTCACCGAGCTTCAGGGGGCTTCCCCAAAGCCACGTTAGGCCGTAGCTGCGGTAGGAGAACGCTGCCGCGGCGCACAGCGCTATCGTCGCCAGCCACCGCTTGGCCTTGGCCGGCGCTTGGCCGAAGCCGTAGGCCAGCAGGAAGTACAGCCCTGCGCAGGGCAGGTAGGCGTAGCGGTCGGCGGCGATGCTAACGCCCACGGGGACAACTTGCAGCGTGGGGCTGATGGCCACCAAGTAGAATCCCAGCCCGAAGAGCAGCGCCCGCCGGTGCGCCCTGCACCGCCACACCAGCACGCCCACGGCCAGCAGCGCCAGCGGGTAGAGGTAGTATTCGGTGGGCAGGCCGCCGTTGTAGTAGGCGAGGTGGGGGTGCAGCGTTGACTGGCGGACAGGCGCAGCCAGCTGCACAAGGTAGAAGGCCAGGGCGTAGGCCAAGTAGAGGTAGCCCTCAACGGTTTTGTACTTGGCCAGCGCATAGCCCGCGTCCACCACGTCGGACGAGCGGGTGGCAATGGCTACCGTCACCACCGCGGCGGACACGGCGAAGAAGGGCAGCTTCTCAACAATCGCCCGCCCCGCCATGCGCCGCCCGCGGTACCAGTCCACCAGCAGCAGCGCCGCCGGCAGCGTTACCGCCGAGGGCTTGGACAGGGCGGCGAGGACAAACAGCAGCAGCACGGCGGCCAGCCGCCGCACCGATGGACAAAGCCCGCCCTTCACGTAGGTTAGTAGCGCCACGAGGTAAAAAAAGGCGTAGAGCACGTCGCCGCGGGCCGAGGCCCACGCCACGCTCTCTACCGCTATAGGGTGCACGGCGAACAGCAGCGCCGCAAGGCAGGCCCCGCCGCGGCTCCCCGTAAGCCCCAGCAGCAGCGCAAACAGCAGCGCGGTGCAGGCGCAGTGCAGCCCCAGCGACACGGCGTGGTAGCCCGTGGGCTGCAAGCCCCAGAGTGCGTACTCCGCGCTGTGCACCGCCATCTTTACGGGACAGTACATCTTTGCGTAAGTAGAGGTAAACCAGAGATGAACGTTGTCGAGGGAGAGCGCTCGGATGTCGGCGTTCTCCGAAATGTTGAGGTGGTCGTCCCAGCCGTGCGGCAGCAGGCCGTTGTGGCGCACGCTGCCTGCGTAAATGGCCACGGCGAGCAGGAGAATAAGCGGCAGCGCCACCCTCCACCACCCTACATTAGATTTAACTAATGTTAACGGGGGGGGTAATTTTTAACTTTTATT
>JAITMY010000037.1 GCA_031290755.1 Prevotellaceae bacterium | reverse complement strand
CGCTCGCGGGCGGCCTCGTAGCGGGCGGTGCACTGCTCGGCCATGTGGTGCACGCCGCGGTGGATGTTGCCGTTGAGCGCGGTGTGCAGCGCGTTCACGGCGTCAATCACCGCCTGCGGCTTTTGGGCGGTGGCGGCGTTGTCTAAGTACACCAGCGGCCTGCCGCCCACGCGCTGCGCGAGGATGGGGAACAGGTGGCGGAGGGGTGGGGTAGCGTTGCTGAGCGTGGCTGCCATAGTTAAGCGTAAGGGTTTAGTGGTTTAAACATTGCTGTCGCCCGCAAAGGTACTAAACTTTCCTGAAAAGAAAAAAGGGGGGCTTCCGATGGAAAAAAATCTTTGGCATACGCTTTGTATATATTAAAAATGTAGTACCTTTGTCGGCGTGAGCTTTACACTAAAATTAAACGCTATGACCATTGAAGAAAAAATACAGTACTGGGTAGGCATATCCGACTACGATATGGACACCGCAGTGGCTATGCTCCAGAGCAGGCGCTACTTGTACGTGAGCTTTATGTGCCATCAGGTAGTGGAAAAAATACTCAAAGCCTGCTACACAAAGCTGAAAGAGGACACGCCGCCTTTTATTCATAACCTGATACATCTGGCCGAGAGATGTGACCTGTTCGAGATGTTGAGCGATGAGCAAAAAAAGTTTGTCGTAGCGCTAACGCCGCTCAACATTGAGGCGCGGTATCCCGAATACAAGAAAAGTATAGCGCAAACCTTGAGCCATGCAAAATGTGAAGCAATGATAGAGCAAACTAAAGCACTACAGCAATGGATAAAAGAGACGATATTATTGCCAAAGTGAGGGCATACAAAACCTTGGTAACGCCCACCTTTCCGCTGAAGATAGACAGGGTGTACCTCTTTGGCTCCTACGCCAAGGGGACGCCCCACAAGGACAGCGATATTGATGTGGCGTTTGTGGTGGACAGCTACGGAGACGATTACGATTTCATGGTAACCGAACCCCCGCTTTGGAATTTGACGCGGCAGGTGGATCTTCGCATAGAACCCCACGTGATTGCCCGCGACACCGACTACGCCGGCTTTCTGGACGAAATTCAAAGAACAGGAGTGGAAATTTACTAAGCTGGCAACTACTTTACTAATAAAAAAATGGTAGCACCCTCAACACCCATCGCTGCGCCTGCGCTCGGAAACCCGCGCCAGCATTGGGTTTACCCCCCCCCCCCCCCAAAAAAATCGCTAAAAATCAGTAGCTTACAAGGCTCGCCCGCGCAGGTAAGGTTTTTGCGGCGAGCGGGTGAAGCGTTAGGCCTAAAAGCTGCCGATTTGTACGCACAAGTAAGCCGTTTGCACGCACAAATCGGCAGCTTGTGCGCACAAATCAACAGCTTGTACGCACAAATAAGTCGTTTGTACGCGCAAATAAGTCGTTTGCACGTGCAAATAAGCTGTTTGTACGCACAAATAAGCCGTTTGTGCGCACAAGTAAGCCGTTTGCACGTGCAAATAAGCTGTTTGCACGTGCAAGTAAGCCGTTTGTGCGTGCAAAAAACCGGAAAATCAGCCAACTTTTAGCCCCCTACGCGCCGTATGCTCTTCAACTCTGTTGATTTTGCCGTCTTTTTGCCGGCGGTGTTCTTGCTCTACTGGCTCGCGTTTGGGCGCAGCCGGCGGTGGCAAAATGTGTTTGTGGTGGCGGCCAGCTACCTGTTCTACGGCTGGTGGGACTGGCGGTTCCTCGTGCTGATGACCGCCACCACTGTGTGCAGCTACGCCAGCGGATGGCTCATCCAAAAATATCCGCACCGCGCCCGCGCCGCAATGGTGGCCAACATCGTGGTGAACCTTGCGATACTTGGCTTTTTCAAGTACTACAACTTTTTTGTAGAAAGCTTTGTGGGGGCGTTTACCCTGCTGGGCAGCGCGCCGGAGGTGCACACGCTGAACATTATTCTGCCGGTCGGCATTTCGTTCTACACCTTTCAGGCCTTGAGCTACAGCATCGACGTGTACCGCAAAAGGATTGCGCCTACGCGCGACGCCGTGGCGTTTTTCGCCTTCGTGAGCTTCTTTCCGCAGCTGGTGGCGGGGCCTATCGAGCGCGCGGCCAACCTGCTGCCGCAGTTCTACAAGAAGCGCACGCTGGACTACGCGCAGGCGGTGGACGGGATGCGGCAAATGCTGTGGGGGCTGTTCAAAAAGATGGTGGTGGCGGACAACTGCGCGGTGTCGGTCAACGAGATTTTTGGCCTGTACGACACCTTGCCCGCCAGCACGCTGGCGGTAGGGGCGGTGCTGTTTGCCTTTCAGATTTACGGTGACTTTTCGGGCTACTCCGACATTGCCATTGGCGCCGCGCGGCTGTTTGGCTTCAGCCTGATGCGCAACTTTGCGTTTCCGTACTTTTCGCGCGACATTGCGGAGTTCTGGCGGCGGTGGCACATTTCGCTCACCACGTGGTTTCGCGACTACCTCTACATCCCCCTCGGCGGCAGCCGCTGCGCCAAGGGGAGGGTGGTGCGCAACACGTGGATTATTTTTTTGGTGAGCGGCCTTTGGCACGGCGCCAGCTGGACGTTTATCGCGTGGGGCGCCTACCACGCCCTGCTGTTTACGCCGCTGCTGCTGCTTGGCAAGAACCGCAGGCAGGCGGGCATTGCTGCGCAAAGTAAGCTGCTCCCGTCGCTCGGGGAAGGCTGCGCCATGCTCGTTACGTTTGGCCTGGTGGCGGTGGGGTGGATAATTTTCAGGGCAGAAAGCATCGGGCAGGCGGCGGACTACGCGGCGCGGATGTGCTCGCCGGGGCTGCCGGAGATGCCGGGGATGTCGGGGGCGTCGGCGGGCAAGTCCATGCTGGCTGTGCTGGCGCTGGTTGCGGTGGAGTGGCTGGGGCGGCGGAGTGAGCACGCCCTGCGGCGCTTGCCCCAGAGGCGCGCTGTCCGCTGGGGCATCTACTACGTGGTTGCAGCGGCCATCATCATTTTTCAGGGGCAACAGGGGGTTTTTATTTACTTTCAATTCTAAATCATCTTATATGAAAAAGATCTTGCTGCGCTGCGCCCTTTTCGGCCTGCTAATCGTCCCGCTGCCGGTAGCGTTAGAGATTTTAGCTCGGAAGCTGCCGAATGTTTACAAGGAGAAGCGCGACATGCTGCTGTCTGGCAAAGACTCGGTGGAGGTACTAATCCACGGCGCCTCGCACTTTGACGGGCGCATCAACCCGCACGCCTTTGAGCAGTACGCCGTAAACTTTGCCATTATTGGGCAATCGCACCGCTACGACTACCTGCTGCTGAAGCGCTACATTGATTCGCTGCCCCGGCTCAGGGTGGTCATCTTGCCGGTTGGGTACTTCCACATATGCTATGATTTGGAGCGCGGGATCAACCCCAACTTTATCTGTAAATATCAAATCTACTCGGGCTGCTCTGAGCATGGCGTGCTTTCTAAGTATAGCTACGAGCTTGGCAGTAGCACGGATTGGAGGAAAGCTATCTACAATTATTTTCGGGGGCGCTACGTTGCGCTCGGCGCCAAAGGGTGGAAGGATAATGTTCCTCCTGGATTTACCGATGATGTAAAGCGCCAGCTGCTAAGAGGCACCGCCCCCGCAGCGCAAAGGGCGGAGCTGTTTGCGCTGAACTTTAGCTACCTCCGGCAAATGGCGGAGCTGTGCCAACGCCACCGCGTGCGGCTGCTGCTGGTGAGCGCACCTGTTATGGAGGCGTACTACGCCGGCTTTGACAAGGAGCAGCTGCGGCTGCTGTACGTGGCCGTTGACTCGCTGCGCGCGGGCTACGACAACGTTTCGTACGTCAACTACATGCGCGATGAACGGTTTGTTGCCCCGGCAGATTTTGCGGATGTCAGCCATGTTAGCAGGCAGGGCGCGGCGAAGCTGTCGGCAATACTGGCGGAGGAGGTGAAGCGGTAGCGGCGGCATTGCGCTTTTGCAATGCCGCTTTTTTAATGGCTTTAGGAGATGGTTAGGTAGTTGCTGATGATTTTGTTGATGAAAATATTGCCGAAAGCATCTATGTCGTAGATGATATACCACGTGGTGTTCTTGTTGTGCAAATACTTGTGCACCTTTTTACCATACTGCTTGTGGGTCTCATACATGGCGTTAGCATGGTAGGCTTTCGCGCTCAAGCTGTCGCAAATGTTGATAATGCGGGCTACGTAGTCCATGCAAAATTTGCGCGACAAGGCGATTTTTTGCCATGTTAGCAACCCCTCCAGTAGGTTGTCTAAATCATTGTCGGCTTGCCTGCTATAGAATACCATGCTTGTCGCAGAATTTATTGACCTTTATAGAGGCACGTATCCTAAACTCCTTGCTTGTCATGTACCCTTCCGGTACCGTGCCGTTCGTGGCAGGGTTGTCAAACCGGACACCTTTCTTGTAGCGGTGCAGCTCCCTCCGCAATTTTTTACCGTTGAGCGTGGTATCGTCTAAATGAACTGTCTGTATCATAGTGCTTCTACGTTTAATTCGTTATGTTGGCTACAAAGGTAGCATTTTTTTGTTACAAGGCACCCCTCCCCGCCTCGGCCACCATGCCCCGGATGCTCTGGGCGAAGGCGGGGCGGTGCAGCAGCGCCTCAAGGGTGAGGTGCATACGGTAGCGCCAGTAGTGGTGGGGGTTGCCGGGCACGTTGATGCGCTCGGCGCGGGGGTTGGGGTGGCGCAGCGCGGCGTCGGTGGCCAGCAGGTCTTGCAGGGGGAATACCGCCCAGGCGGAGGGGGCGCGGAGGTGTTGCAGGATGATTTCCCGCGCCACCCACGGCTCGCAGGCGGCGGGCGCCTTGCCCTCGCGCCGCAGCACGTGGCGGTAGAAGCGCTGCGTGGCCTCGCGGTCTTCCTCCCACCACTCGCGCAGGCCGCTGGTGTCGTGGCTGCCGGGGCTGCACACCGAGAGGTAGGGCGCCTCCTCAAGGCGGGCGAACTCTGCGCTGCTGTCGCTCGGCATCCGCTGGATGATGAGCGACAGCAGGCTCAGCGCCTGCATCACCTCGGGCACGCACGAGGGCACCATGCCCAAGTCCTCGCCGCAGGCCATCATGCCGGTGGCGTAGCGCACGGCGGGCAGCTTGCGCAGGGCGAGCGCCTTCCAGAATTGGTTGTGGCGGTGGTAGAAGAAGTCCACGTAGATGGCGTCCAGCGCCCGCTGCTGCTGCTCGTCGAGGGCGCGGTAGGAGCGGGTGCTGTGCATGGCGATGCGCGGGTGGTAGTGCGCGGGGGCGCGGCGGTCTTCAATGAGCAGCACCTCGCTCAGCAGGTCGAACAGCTGCGCCTTGAGGGCGGTTTCGCCCTCCTTGAGGGCGGCCTCCACGCCGCGCTGGGTGCGGTAGGGTTCGCGGAAGCGCAGCTGCCCTGGGCGGTGCTCCTCCATGAAGCGCTGCGCCACCTCCTCGGCCTGCTCGCCGAGGGTGTCGCGCAGCACCTGCGGGGTGA
>JAITMY010000025.1 GCA_031290755.1 Prevotellaceae bacterium | reverse complement strand
GGCCAAAAATGCTATCTTTGACGAAAAAATTTAAATAAGCAAGGCTATGGAGCACGTAAAATGTTTGATTGTAGGCAGCGGGCCTGCGGGCTACACCGCCGCCATTTACACCGCAAGGGCCAGCTTGCAGCCGGTGGTGTACGAGGGGCTTTTGCCGGGTGGTCAGCTGACCACCACCACGGATATTGAGAACTTCCCCGGCTACCCCAAGGGCATTGGCGGGGCGGCCATGATGGAGGATCTCCGCAGCCAAGCGCTGCGCTTTGGCGCCGACATCCGCCCGGGCACGGTGGCGAGCGTGGACTTGTCCAGGCGCCCGTTTGCGGTGGCCGTGGACGGCGGCGCTGCGCTCGCCGCCGACGCGCTGGTGGTGGCCACGGGCGCCTCGGCCAAGTACCTCGGCCTGCCCTCCGAGGAGCGGTTCAAGGGGCAAGGCGTGTCGGCCTGCGCCACGTGCGACGGCTTTTTCTACCGCAAGCAGGACGTGGTGGTGGTGGGCGGCGGCGACACGGCCTGCGAGGATGCGCTGCACCTTGCCGGCCTGTGCCGCAAGGTTTACATGGTGGTGCGCCGCAGCGTGCTGCGCGCCTCGCACGCCATGCAGCAGCGCGTGCTGGCCACGCCCAACATCGAGGTGCTGTGGGAGCACCAACCCAAGGAGGTGCTCGGCGACGAGCGCGGCGTGAACGCCGTGCGGCTTGCGGGCGCCGCGGGCGAAGAGCGCAGGGTGGAGGCCACGGGCTTTTTTGTCGCCATCGGCCACCACCCCAACACGGAGGTGTTCAGGCCGTGGTTGCAGCTCGACGAGCAGGGCTACATCGTAACGCAGGGCAAGAGCACCCGCACGAGCGTGGAGGGGGTGTTTGCCTGCGGCGACGTGCAAGACCCGGTGTACCGGCAGGCGATTACGGCGGCAGGCTCCGGCTGCATGGCGGCTATCGACGTTGAGCATTTTTTGAAGCGGTAGGCGCGGCGGCCTACAGGAATATATCCTTGGCCATTTGGCCTGTGGCCCCTGCCTGCCGGGCTGCCTCGAACAGCGCCGACACCGCCCTGCGCCCCTCGCTGCCGAGGCTGCGGGTGTGCTCGTTGACGAACATGGCTATGTGCTTGCCGATAACCTCGTCGCTCAGCTCCTGCGCGTAGCGCTTCACGAAGGGGCGGCTTTCGTGCGGGTTTTGCAGCGCGTAGTCCACGCTGCGGCGCAGCGTTCGCGCAAAGGCTTGCTGCTGCTCGCGGTCGATGTCGCGCCGTATGCAGATGCACCCCAGGGGGATGGGCAGGCCGCTACGCTGCTCCCACGCCTGCCCGAGGTCGGCCAGCAGGCGCAGGCCTTGCTGGGCGTAGGTAAAGCGGCTTTCGTGGATGAGCACCCCCGCGTCGAAGGCGCCCTGCGCCACGGCCTGCGGGATGTCGGAGAACAGCGCCTCGCTGAGCCGCGTGAGGCGCGGGAAGGCAAGGCGCAGCAGGAAGGCGGCGGTGGTGTGCCGACCGGGGATGGCCACGCGCGTGGCCTCGCTCGGCTCAAAAGCGTTTTTTGCCACCAGCAAAGGGCCGTTGCCGCGCCCCAGCGCGCTGCCCGCATCTAAAATCAGGTACCTGCCGGCCACGTGCGCAAAGGCGGCGTAGCTGAGCTTGCTTACCTCCGCCTCGCCGGTGAACGCGGCGCGGTTCAGCTCCTCCACGTCGGCCATGTGCACATCGAAGCGCAGGCCTTCGGTATCGACCTTGCCGTGCAGCATGGCGTGAAAAATGAAGGTGTCGTTGGGGCAGGTGGAAAAGGAGAGGTGCATACAAGCTGATGGTTAACCGTTAGTAATGAGCCTTGCGGTGGCTTCGCCCAGCGCTTGCAGGGCTTCCTGCGTTTTCCACTGTGCCTTGTCGCGCACGCCGACCATGTTGGATATGCCGCGCAGCTGCAAGAAGCGGACGCCGCTGCGCAGGCAGGCGTAGAAAAAGGCCGCGCCCTCCATAGTTTCAACGTCTGCGCCGTACAGCGCACGTCGGGCGGCCACCCTTTCGGGGCGCTCTGTCAGCAGCCCCACGGTCAAGCCCGACACCCTGCGGTAGGCCGCCAGCGCGGGGAAGTCCAGCGCGTGCGGGCAGGTCATTTTGCCGCTTGCGAAGGGGCTGATGGCGCCCGCGGCGTCCTCCACTCCAAAGCAGTCGAGCGCATCGTGCTCCACGAGCGCCACCTGCCCCAGCGCCGGCAGGGGCGCGTAGGCGCCGGCCAGCCCTACGTTCAGCGCCAAGTCGTAGCGGCGCTTCGCCAGCAGGGGCGCCAGCGCGTAGAGGGTGGGCATTACGCCGATGCCGGTAACGGCAAACGTAACGCCACCAACGCCTTGCAGCGGTTTTTTGATGGCTTCAAGCTCCATGCCGGTAGCGGCGGTGGCTAAGATGTGCATTTTGTTATCAATTTTTTTATACATTTGCGCCTCAAAGATATAAAAAAATGACAAACCATTACGAGAGGATTGACGCCTACAACGAGGAAAAGGTGAAAGCTATCGGCGAGCACGTGAGCGCTATTTTGCAGCTGCTGGGCGAGGACTGCTCGCGCGAGGGCTTGCTGAAAACGCCGGAGCGCGTGGCCAAGTCGCGCCTTTTTTTCACGCAGGGCTACCTGCAAAACCCGATTGAAATCATCAACTCGGCCAAGTTTAAGGAGGAGTACCGGCAAATGATTTTGGTGAAGGACATTGAGTTGTACTCTACCTGCGAGCACCACCTGCTGCCCTTTTACGGCAAGGCGCACGTGGCCTACATCCCCAACGGCTACATCACGGGGCTGAGCAAAATTGTGCGCGTGGTCGATGCTTTTGCGCGGCGCCTACAGGTGCAGGAGCGGCTGACGGTGCAAATCCGCAACTGCATACAAGAAGCGCTACAACCCTTGGGGGTGGCCGTTATCATTGAGGCGGCGCACACTTGTATGCAGCTGCGCGGCGTGGAGAAGCAGAACTCTGTTACCACCACGTCGGCCTTTACAGGGGCCTTCCTTTCGCACATAAAAACGCGCGAAGAGTTTATTTTGATGACAGGCGCCAAGATGCACTAAGGCATAAAAACTTTAATAACCTAAAATAACATGGCATTAATTAAATCGTTACGGGGCTTTACGCCCGTGGTGGGGCAGCGATGCTTCCTTGCAGAAAACGCCGTCATCATCGGCGATGTGTTGATAGGCGACGATTGCAGCATTTGGTACGGCGCGGTGCTGCGCGGTGATGTGAACACCATAGCCATAGGCAACCGCGTGAACATTCAGGATGGCGCGGTGCTGCACACGCTCTACGAGCGCTCGAAGGTTACCATTGGCGACGACGTGTCGGTTGGGCACAACGCCATCGTGCATGGCGCCATCGTGGGCAGCAGGGTGCTGGTGGGCATGGGGGCAACGCTCATGGACAACGCCGTGGTGCCCGACAACACCATCGTGGCGGCAGGCGCCTTGGTGCTGAGCGGCGCCCAGCTGGAGCCTTACAGCATTTACGCTGGCGTGCCGGCAAAAAAAGTAAAGTCGCTCACGCAGGAAGACGTAGAGCGGATGATAGTGCACAACGCGGCTGGCTACTTGACATACAAGGAGTGGTATAACGAATAGCGAGGAAGATTTTTATCCGAAAATTTGGTAGGTAAAAACAATATGATTATCTTTGTTACCGCCGTAACTGTTACGGCGGTAACAAAGATAAAAATTATGAAGTTTTACAATCGCACCAGCGAGTTAGCAACGCTGCAAGGCATACGGGAATTGGCTTTTAGCGACCACTCGCGCCTAACTGTAGTTACAGGGCGGAGGCGTATAGGGAAGACCAGCCTCATCATGAAGGCAGTGGAAAACACCCCCACGGTTTATTTGTTTGTGGGGCGGAAGCAGGAGGCTTCTTTGTGCGCGGAGTTTATCCCTGCCATAGCGGAGGCGCTTGCGGTGTTTGTGCCAGCGGAAATCCGCACGTTTGCCTCGCTGTTTCAGTATCTGA
>JAITMY010000147.1 GCA_031290755.1 Prevotellaceae bacterium | reverse complement strand
AAAGTTTTTGATGCGCGAAGCTTTTTCACGAAAAAAAATGTACTTTTGCCGGTAGAACTTTTAAACCCTTATACATCGTGCTTAAACAAGCCCTCACCCAGCGCCAGCTACAGCGGTTTTCGCCGCTGCAAATTCAGCAGATAAAGCTGCTGGAGCTGCCTGCTTCGGACTTAGAGCAGCGCGTGAACCGCGAGCTGGAGGAGAACCCCGCGCTGGAGGAGGAGGCGCGGGAGGAGGAGCTGCCTAAGGCCGCCGCCTCGGAGGCGCCGCCGGCCTACCGGCTTTACGACGGCAGCCGGACGGAGGGTGGCCGCGAGCAGCCCTTCGACGGGCGCAGCAGCGCGGGCTTCTACGAGCTGCTGCGGGCGCAGCTTGCGCTGCGCCCCCTCAGCCCGCGGCAGCGCGAGCTGGGCGAGTTTCTCATCTGCTGCTTGGACACCGACGGCTACCTGCGCCGCCCGCTCCGCGACGTGGCCAACGACATGGCCTTCGCCGAGGGCAAGGAGGTGGCCGTGCCGGAGCTGGAGGAGGCGCTGGCCACCGTGCAGGACTTCGAGCCGGCGGGCATCGGGGCGCGCAACCTGCGCGAGTGCCTGCTGCTACAGCTGGCCGCCAAGGAGGAGCAGAGCGCCCCCCTGCGGCTGGCGGCGGAGGTGCTGCGGCGGGCGTTCGACGACTTTTCGGGCAAGCGCTACGATAAGGTGTGCGCCGCGCTCGGCGCCACGGAGCAGGAGCTGGCCGCCGCCGTGTCCGAAATCACCAAGTTGAACCCCCGCCCGGGCGGGGGGCTGGGCGAGGAGGTGGGCGACACCGCGCCCACCGTGATGCCCGACTTCGTGGTGGAGCACCGGGACGGCGAGCTGCAGCTGTCGCTCACCACCGGCAACGCCCCCAGCCTGCGCGTGAGCGACGGCTACCAGCAGCTGCTCAAGAGCTACGCCGGCAACCGAGAGGCCGTGGGCTTTGTCCGCAGAAAAATCGACGACGCGCAGTGGTTCATCGACGCCATACAGCGGCGCTACATCACGCTCTCCGCGGTGATGGGCGCCATCGTAGCGCGGCAAAGAGCCTTCTTCACCACCGGCGACGAGGCCGCCTTGCAGCCCATGCTCCTGCGCAGCGTCGCCGAGGACACGGGCTACGACCAGTCCACCATTTCGCGCACGGTGAGCGGCAAGTGCGTGCAAACCGCCTTCGGGGTTTTCCCCCTCAAGTTCTTCTTCTCCGAGTCGGCCAAAACCGAGGGGGGCGCGGAGGTGTCAACCCGCGCCGTGAAGCTGGCCATTCGCCAGCTGGTGGACGAGGAGGACAAGCGCAGCCCGCTGGGCGACGAGCAGCTTGCCCAGCGGCTCAAGGCGCAGGGCTACCTCGTGGCGCGGCGCACGGTGGCCAAGTACCGCGAAACGATGAACATCCCCACGGCGCAAATGAGGAAGGAGGTGTAGCCCCTACGCTTTTCGCGCAGCGGCGGCAAGCCATAGCAATAATTTTGAAAAAAAACAGGCAAGTTTTATGCCCAAGCTAAAAAAAAATGCTACCTTTGCACGGTAAAAAAGAAACCTTAAAACCAAAATATATTATGCAAACTATCGACACCTACAGCTTCAGCGGCAAGCGAGCTATCATTCGCGTGGACTTCAACGTTCCGCTGAACGAAAAGCTGGAAATCACCGACAACACCCGCATCCGCGCGGCCATACCTACGCTGAAGAAGGTGCTGGCGGGCGGCGGCTCGCTCATCATCATGTCGCACTTGGGGCGCCCCAAAGGCCCCACGGACAAGTACTCGCTGCGGCACATCATCGGCGAGGTGGAAAGGCTGCTGGGCGCCAAGGTGCAGTTTGCCCCCGACTGCATGGGCGCAGAGGCCGCTGCCCTGTCCCGCGACCTGAAGCGCGGCGAGGTGCTGCTGCTCGAAAACCTGCGCTTCTACGAGGAGGAGGAGGGCAAGCCCCGCGGCTTGGCCGACGACGCCTCGGACGAGGAGAAGAAGGCGGCCAAGGCCGCCGTGAAGGCCAAGCAGAAGGATTTCGTGAAGCGGCTGGCCAGCTACGCCGACTGCTACATCAACGATGCCTTTGGCACGGCGCACCGCGCCCACGCCTCAACCGCCCTCATCGCCGACAGCTTCCCCAACGACAAGATGTTCGGCTACGTGATGGAGGGCGAAATCAAGGCCGTGGACAAGGTGCTGGAGGCGCCCGAACGCCCGTTCACCGCCATCCTCGGCGGCTCCAAGGTATCCTCCAAAATCACCATCATCGAGCGGCTGATGAACCGCGTGGACAACCTGATTATCGGCGGCGGCATGAGCTTCACCTTCGTGAAGGCGCAGGGCGGCAAAATAGGCAACTCCATCTGCGAGGACGACCAGCAGCAGCTCGCGCTCGACCTGCTGGCCAAGGCCAAGGCGAAGGGCATCCGCATTTACCTGCCCAAAAAGGCGCTGGCCGCCGATGCGTTCAGCAACGACGCCAACACGCAGGTGTGCAACATTGACGAAATCCCCGACGGCTGGGAGGGCGTTGACGCCGCCAACGCCGAGGACGAGTGGCGCGACGTCATCCTGACCTCCAAAACCATCCTGTGGAACGGCCCCGTGGGGGTGTTCGAGCTGCCCAAGTTCGCCGTTGGCACCCAAACCGTGGCGCGGTTAGTGGCCGAGGCTACCGCCAAGGGCGCCTACTCCCTCGTGGGCGGCGGCGACAGCGTGGCTGCCGTGAACCAAATGGGCTTCGCCGACAAGGTGAGCTACGTGTCCACCGGTGGCGGTGCGCTGCTGGAGTACATGGAGGGCATTGCCCTGCCGGGCGTGAAGGCCATCAGAGGGTAAATTTAGAAGTTTCAAATTCATAGAAAACAACAAAAATTATGGCAACGGTAGTTATCATGCCCAAGCAAGGGCAGTCGGTGGAGAGCTGCATCCTCACCGAGTTTTGCAAAAAGAAAGGCGACAGCGTGGCTGTGGGCGACCTGCTCTTCACCTACGAAACCGACAAGGCTTCGTTTGAGGAGGTGGCGCAGGTGGCCGGCGTGGTGCTTGAGGTGTTCTACAGCAACGGCGACGAAATCCCCGTGCTGAGCAACGTGATGGTGGTTGGCGCCGCGGGCGAAAGCGCCGCCGAGTTTGCCCCCGCGGGTGGCGGCGGCGCTGTCCAGCCCGCCGCCGCGCCGGTGGCGGCGCCAGCTGCGGTAGCAGCGCCTACCCCCGTTGCCGTAGCGCCCACAGCGGCAGCGGCTGCCGGCGGCATCTCGCCCCGCGCACGGGGGCTGGCCGAAAAGGAGGCCTTGCCCACCGCTGCACTGCACGGCACGGGGCCGGGCGGGCGCGTCATTGAGCGCGACGTGCAGGCGGCCCTGGCGTCGCAACCCAAGATGACCCCGCTGGCGAAGGCCGTTGCGCGGGACACCGGCGCCGTGCCCTCCGCCGCCGGCAGCGGGCTGGCAGGCATGGCGAAGGGCGCGGACATGGCCGCGCCCCGCAACCTCATCTACCCCGCCGACAGCGAGGTGAAGCCCCTAAGCAACATGCGCAAGCTCATAGCCAAGGCCATGCACGCCTCGCTGCAAAGCTCCGCCCAGCTCACGCACCACCTCAGCGCCGACGCGCGGCGCATCCTTGAGCTGCGCAAGATGGTGAAAAAGGCTATAGACCTTGGCTACGACGACAACGTTACCCTCAACGACTTCGTGTGCTTCGCGGTTATCCGCGCCCTGAAGCAGTTCCCGCAGGTCAACGCGCACTTCCTTGGCGACAGCGTTCGCCGGTTCAGCAAGGTGCACCTCGCGCTGGCGGTGGACACCGAGCGCGGCCTCATGGTGCCCGTGGTGAAGAACGCCGACGACCTCTCCGCGCAGGGGCTGGCCAGCCAGCTCAAGTCGGTGGCGGCGGCCTGCAAAAAAGGCTCCATCGACCCCGACCTGCTCTCGTCCGAGGCCGCCTCGTTCACCGTGTCCAACTTGGGAAACTACGGCGTGGAGATGTTCACCCCGGTGATTAACCTGCCGCAGGTGGCCATCCTCGGCGTCAACACTATCTTGCCGCGCCCCAAGGATTTGGGCGATGGCGTTTACGGCTTTGTGCCCCACATCGGCCTGAGCCTCACCTACGACCACCGCGCCCTCGACGGCGGCGAGGCCACGCGCTTCGTGAAGCATGTGGCCTCGGAGATTGAGAATTTAGAGTTTGAACTTTAGAACACAGAGCGAAAATGTTTGACTTAGCAATTATAGGCGGCGGGCCTGCGGGCTACGTGGCCGCCGAACGCGCCGGGGCCAAGGGGCTTGGCGTGGTGCTGTTTGAAAAGCGCGAGCTGGGCGGCGTGTGCCTCAACGAGGGCTGCATCCCCACCAAAACGCTGCTCTACAGCGCGAAGGTGTACGACACCGCCGTGCACGGCGACAAGTACGGCATCAGCGCCAAGGAGGTCAGCTTCGACTTCGGCAAAATTGTTGACCGCAAAAACAAGGTGGTGCGCAAGCTGGTGGCCGGCGTGGGGGCGAAGATGAAGGCCGGCAAAGTTACCGTGGTCAAGGGCGCCGCCACCATCCAGGGGCGCAGCGCCGCGGGGGTAGAGCTGGCCTGCAACGGCGAGCGCTACCTCGCCGCCAACCTGCTTGTCTGCACCGGCTCGGAGGCCTTCGTGCCCCCCATTCCGGGGCTGAAGGAGGCGGGCGATGTGGTGCTCACCAACCGCGAAATTCTGGCGCTCACTGAGCAGCCCAAGCGCTTGGTCATCATCGGCGGAGGCGTGATAGGCATGGAGTTTGCCAGCTTCTTCAACAGCTTGGGCACCGAGGTTACGGTGGTGGAGATGCTGCCCGAAATTCTGGGCGGCCTCGACCCCGAAATCAGCGCCATGCTGCGCGACATCTACGCCAAGCGGGGCGTGCGCTTCAACCTCTCGTGCAGGGTTACGGAGGTGAAGGGCAGCGAGGTGATTTTTACCACTCAGGAGGGAGCCGCCGCCAGCGCCACCGGCGACAAAATATTAGTGAGCGTGGGTCGTCGCCCCGTAACGGGCGGCTTTGGCCTCGAGGCGCTGGGCGTGGAGCTGAACAAAGGCGGCATCAAGGTGGACAGCAAGCTGCGCACCAACGTGCCCAACGTTTACGCCGCTGGCGACGTTACGGGCTTCTCCCTGCTGGCGCACACGGCCAGCCGCGAGGGTGAGGTGGTGGTGAACAACCTCACGGGCAGGCCCGACACCATGCGCTACAACGCCATCCCCGGCGTGGTGTACACCAACCCCGAGGTGGCCGGCGTGGGGCTAACCGAGGAGGCCGCCAAGCTGCAAGGCGTGGCCTACCGCGTGGCCAAGCTGCCTATGGCCTACGCCGGGCGCTTCGTTGCCGAAAACGAGGGAGGCACAGGCCTTTGCAAGGTGCTGGTGGGCGAGCGCTACGGCGAGGTGCTCGGCGTGCACATGCTGGGCAACCCCTCCAGCGAAATGCTATACGGCGCCTGCATGGCCATTGAGCAGGAGATGACCCTGCGGGAAATGCAGGAGGTGGTGTTCCCGCACCCCACCGTGTCGGAGATATTTAAGGAGGCAATTTTTGAGCTATAAAAAAAGGCAACAATAAAACTTTTGGCCATGACAGAACGAGAAGAGCTTAAGCAGCTACGCAGCTTTTTAGAGGGGAGGCAGTCCAACGTTTTCCACGTAATGGAGGAGGGGGTGGACGAGGACACGCAGCGGGAGTACATCGACTACGCCCCCGAAGACGACAAGCTGACCGACGTGGACGAGCAGCCGCTGGGCGACACGCTGTTTGACCCCACCGCACCCTTGAACGACAAGAAAAAAGCGCTGGTGACACTGGCGCACGTGGCCTCGACCACCGCCTACCGCTTCATTGAAAAATTCTACGAGCAGGCCGACCCATCCCTAAAAACGTGGAGCGCCTTGGCGCTGCAAGAGTGCCGCATGTTCCTCGAAGGCAAGCTCACGGGCAGAAGCATGGGCTTCATTTCGGGCGGCATGGGCGGCGTGCAGGACAAGCTGCGCTACTACTTAGTCATCATCCCTGTGGAGGGAAAGCAGTTCACCCCTACGCAAAAGAAAATCGTTAAGGACGAGTTTCACTACATGTCCAAAAAATTTCGCTGCGCAATAGAAACCGTTGACATTTCCTCCGACAACTTTGTGGGCTTAACGGTGCTCATACCGATAGATACGCCGGTAGGCTCCTACGTGGAGGCCAGCATCGCGCAGTGCAACGAGCTGGGGAACTTTGTGTTCGACGGCGCCTACGTAACCAACAGGTGCATCCCCGAAGAGGAGGAGCTTTACCAGTACATTGACAAGGTGAGGCACATGCAGGAGGACGAGTAATCGACGCAGAAAAAAAAGTAATCACTATAAATACAAACTACAAAAAACATTATCATGCCAAAATCGCAGCCCATCGACCCGAAAAAAATACGCCAGTCGGGCGAAATCACGTTTGCGCCAATCGCCGTAAACGCTTACAACAAAACCGTGGCGGACGAGCTCAAAAGTAAGAGCTTTACCAAGGATGACCTCAAGCGCATCTACCACGACATGGTGGTTATCCGCGAGTTTGAAACCATGCTCAACCTGGTGAAAACAACCGGCGCCTACGAGGGCGTGGCCTACAACAACCCCGGCCCAGCCCACCTCTCGGCGGGGCAAGAGGCCGCCGCCGTGGGCATGGCCTACACGCTCAGCGTGGACGACTTCATCTTCGGCTCGCACCGCAGCCACGGCGAAATATTGGCCAAAGGCCTGCGCGCCATCGAGCTGCTGAGCGACGCGGAGCTGACCAAAATTATGTCCGAGTTTTGGGGCGGGGCAACGCTTGCCGTCGCCCAAAAAAGCTTTACGGGCACCACCAAGCAGCTCGGCCGGCGCTTCCTGCTGTACGGCGCGATGGCCGAAATTTTTGCCCGCGTAACCGGCTTCAACAAGGGGCTGGGCGGCAGCATGCACACGTTCTTTACGCCCTTCGGCATCTACCCCAACAACGCCATCGTGGGCGGCAGCGGCGACATTGCCGTGGGCGCGGCGCTCTACAAGAAGGTGAACCGCAAGCCGGGCATCGTGGTGGCCAACATTGGCGACGCGTCTATGGCCTGCGGCCCGGTGTGGGAGGGCCTCGTGTTTGCGGCCATGGACCAGTTCAAGCAGCTCTGGCAGGGCGACATGAAGGGTGGCCTGCCGCTGGTGGTGAACATCATGAACAACAGCTACGGCATGGGCGGGCAAACCCTGGGCGAAACTATGGGCTACGGCATGGCCGCCCGCATTGGCGCAGGCGTAAACCCCGAGCAGCTGCACGCCGAGCGCGTGGACGGCTACAACCCGCTGGCGGTGATTGACGCGTACCGCCGCAAGCGAAAAATCTTGGCAGAGAAGAACGGCCCGGTGCTGCTCGACGTGGTTACGTACCGCGTGTCGGGGCACTCGCCGTCGGACTCGTCGAGCTACCGCACGAAGGAGGAAATTGACGCCTGGGTGGCCGAAGATGCCATCGTGGAGTTTGGCC
>JAITMY010000068.1 GCA_031290755.1 Prevotellaceae bacterium | reverse complement strand
TGGCCGCCGCCGCCCCCGCCGGCGGCGAGGTGCTCGTTAGCAACAAGCTGGTGGCCGAGCGCCTACAGGAGAACGTTGCCCGCTACGACAAGGGCGGCGAGCAGCACTACGACATCATCTCGGCCTTCATCAAAAGCCTGCGGGGCAGCGACCCCAACGCCGCCGCCTACTGGCTGGCCCGCATGGTGGAGGGCGGCGAAGACCCCCTGTTCATCGCCCGCCGCATGGTGATTTTGGCCGCCGAGGACGTGGGGCTGGCCAACCCCAACGCCCTGCTGCTGGCGCAGGCCTGCTTCGACGCCGTGCGCTCGGTGGGCATGCCCGAAGGCCGGATTATCCTCGCGCAGTGCGCGGTGTACCTCGCCGCCTGCCCCAAGAGCAACGCCTCGTACATGGCCATCGAAAACGCTATTGCCCACGTGCGGCAAACCGGCGACCTGCCCGTGCCCCTGCCCCTGCGCAACGCGCCCACCAAGCTCATGAAGGAGCTCGGCTACCACAAGGGCTACAAGTACGCCCACGACTACGAGGAGAACTTCGTGGAGCAGGACTTCCTGCCCGAGGCCATCGCCGGCGCCACCTACTACACCCCCGGCGACAACGCCAAGGAGCGCGACATCAAGGCGCGGCTGGCGCAGCTGTGGCGGGGCAAGTACGGGTATTAGGGGGGCGGGGAGGGATAATGGAAAGTATTATGTACCTTTGCAGAAAAATGATATTATGCACAACAATACAAATTCTGATTCTGCAAAAATAATAGAGCGTAAAAAGTATTTGGACGAAATGAAGCCGTTGCTTGAAAAAGAAGTAAAAAAAGATGCGGAGGGTAAAGTAATTGTCGTTAAGTTTAAATCAAACGCGAATAAGCACATATATCACGACGCAGGAGGACGAGCAAAAGAATTGCATAGGGACGAATTAAAAAAATTAGACATCGCGTTAGATAACGCCATTTTTGTAAAATCAGCACCACTATATAAAAACAGAAAAGATAGCATTACGAAATTCTACTACTTCAAAGATAGTGAGCGGGAGCTTTACTACAATGTGGCAGAAATATGCGATAAAGGACACTATGAAAGATTTTTGTACGCTGTAACTAACATCATAAAATAAAAAAAAACAGGAGCGCGTATTAGGATATAACACCAGCATCGACAGCCTCCTGTTTTTATAGAATTTCTTCACCGCAAAGGTACGCAAAGTTTTTACACCGCCAAACATTTTGGCAAAAAACTTTTGGCGAAAATTTGGGAATACAAAAATTTTATTTACCTTCGCGCATTCAATTTTGTTTATATGGTTTTTGTTATTTATCAAGCGTCACAAAATGGGTAATTTTAGCATTTGTAGCCTCCTCTATAGCCCAATACCACAAAGGGCTATAGCGAATTTTACCCCCCCCCGTTAACACTTTTTCGTACTTGTAAATACTTTTTCCGCAATGCCGCAGCTTTGCGGCAGACCCGCGCACGCCATCGGTTAAAACCGGTGGCAGGAGAGAGCATTGGGCTAAAGCCCCGCGTTTGGCAGAGGCAAACGGGCTTTAGCCCAATACTCAGTAGCTGCTGCCGTCGGCTTTAGCCGGCGGAGGCAAAAGGCAACAGCGTAGAAAGCGTGTGAGGGATGTTCGCTAACTATGCAGCACAGCAGGCAACAACCACGATACACCTCGCCGCCAAAGCTCACATGGGGGCGGGCAACGGAGCTGCAAACCGTTTTACGAAAACAAAAGCGCAGGGCGGAGCACACCGCTGGCACAAAGCCGTTGGCGCAGACATCCGGCGCAGCCAACGCAAAACCAATGCGCAGGACGAGTTTATTTACAGTACCGAAAAGCGTTAGTGAGTAGGGAAAAACCTTAAAACCAACAATACTATGAAACGGTTTTTTGTAGTGGCCGCTGCCGCCCTCATGGCAGCAAGTACGTTTGTCGCTTGCAGCGACGACAAAAAAGAAGAAGAAGGAGGTGCCCCCGATAGCTTAGTGGGCACAACGTGGAGGTTCTCGGAAAAGAGCGAAGAAGACAATCAGGTTTACTACACCATCTATGACTTTACCACCTCAACAGTCGGAGCAATGAAGCAAGGCGTTGAAGGAGGAACGGATGAGCAATCTGAAAGCATCACTTACTCCTACACTAAGCCGAATGTGACTATCACGGTAGATGAGTTTCCTGATAGTCATGCAACAGGTGTTGTTAGCGGCAACAAAATGACGCTAACGCACCGCTACGGCGACGGTGCGGACGACGTAGAAGTAGCGGTTTTCGTAAAGCAGTAAGCCACAATCGCAGCAAGAACGCCGCAAGCTCGCGAGGGTTTGCGGTGTCTTTGTTTGGTAGCTTGGGAAAAAGGATTATCTTTGCGGGGGAAATAGTAAAAAAAAGTAAGCAATGGGCATATCACCTTGGCATATCTGGATGTTTGCGGCGGTCATCTTTATCCTTTTGGAGATGTTTACGCCGTCGTTTTTCATGGCCTGCATCGGCATAGGCTGCGCGGCGGGCGGCGTGGGGGCGCTGCTGGGCGGCGGGGCGATGGCGCAGCTGCTGCTCTTTTCGCTGGGCACGCTGGCGGCGTTCCTCGGCGTGAGGCCGCTGGTGCTGCGCTACTTCTACAAAAAGTCGGCGAGCGTGCGCACCAACGTGGACGGCCTCGCGGGGCGCACCGCCCGCGTAAGCGAGCGCGTGGACCCCGCCACCGGGCAAGGCCGCGTGGTCATCGACGGCGACGACTGGAAGGCCGCTACAGACGGCACCGCCCCCATCGAGCAGGGCGAGCCGGTGGTGGTGGTGAAGGTTGACAGCGTGGTGCTCACGGTGAGAAAATTGGCGACATAGCTTGAGAATTGAATATATAAACACAAAAAAAACAAAACATTATGAGCGACGGAGGAACTATTATTCTGATTGGCATTGCCATATTTGCAGTGCTGTTTGTGCTTTCGGGCATAAAGATTGTCCAGCAATCTGAAACTATTGTGGTGGAGCGGCTGGGGCGGTACGACCGCACGCTCACCTCGGGTATCAACATCCTGATACCGATTTTCGACAAGCCGCGCGAAATCATCTGGCGCTACGCGGTGCAGGGTATGCGCGGCGAAGCGCTCGTGGCCTTCCGCAAGCGCCAGCGCATCGACCTGCGCGAAACCGTGTACGACTTCCCCAAGCAGAACGTCATCACGCGCGACAACGTGGGCACCGAAATCAACGCCCTGCTCTACTTCCAAATCACCGACCCCGTCAAGGCGCTCTACGAAATTGAGAACCTCCCAATGGCCATCGAGAAGCTCACGCAAACCACGCTGCGCAACGTCATTGGCGAGCTCGACCTCGACGAAACCCTCACCTCGCGCGACACCATCAACGGAAAGCTGCGCATCATCCTCGACGACGCCACCAACAAGTGGGGCGTGAAGGTGAACCGCGTGGAGCTGCAAGACATCAACCCCCCCAAGGACATCCGCGACGCCATGGAAATGCAGATGCGCGCCGAGCGAAACCGCCGCGCCAAAATCCTCGAAGCCGAAGGCCTGAAGCAGTCGCAAATCCTCGAAGCCGAAGGCTTCAAAATCTCCGAAATCAACCGCGCCGAGGGCAACAAGGCCGCGCAAATCCTCAACGCCGAGGGCGAGGCCAACGCCAGAATACAGGTAGCCGAGGCCGAGGCGCAGGCCATCCGCCGGGTAGCCGAGGCCGTGGCCGCCACCAAGGGCGACCCCATGAGCTACCTCATCGCCATGCGCTACCTCGAAACCCTCAAGGAGATGACCTCCGGGCAGGGCAACAAAACCGTTTACCTGCCCTACGAGGCCACCGGCATCCTCAGCTCCATCGGCGGCATCAAAGAGCTGCTGAAGTAGCCCCCGCGCATGCTGCCCCCCGCCTTCATCGGCCAAATGCAGGCCTTGCTCGGCAGCGAGAGCGAGGCCTTTTTTGATGCCCTGCTGCGCCAGCCCGCGCCCCCCAGCATCCGCCTCAACCCCGCCAAGCGCGCCGCGCTGCCCCACGCGCCGGCGAAGGCCGTGCCGTGGTGCGCCCACGGATTCTACCTCGCCCAGCGCCCAGCCTCCTTCACCCTCGACCCCCTCCTGCACGCCGGCGCCTACTACGTGCAGGAGGCCTCCTCCATGTTCATTGCCCACCTCGCGCGGCAGCTCGCCGGCGAGGCGCCCCTGGCGGCGCTCGACCTCTGCGCCGCCCCCGGCGGAAAGGCCACCCTGCTGGCCAGCTGCCTCCCCGAGGGAAGCCTC
>JAITMY010000029.1 GCA_031290755.1 Prevotellaceae bacterium | reverse complement strand
GCCTGCTGGCGTGTGGCAAGGGACTTTGGCCTAATTGTATTTAGTTTGCCAGCTCCCACAAGCTGAACTGCGTTAGCCGCGCTATACCCACCAGCTTGTCCCAATTGATGCCGCTGAGGTCGTCGGCGGGCGTGTGGTAGTCGGGGTGGAGGCCGGTGAAGAACCACAGTGCTGGTATGCCGCGCTGCGTGAACGAGAGGTCGTCGCTGCCGTGCGAGGCGGGGATGATGAGGCCGTACTGTGGGGTAAGGTTGAGCTTTTGCGCAGCTATTTCATCGGGTAGGCGACGGGCAAATCTGGCCAAGCTGTCGGAGTGCAGCACGTACACCTTGCTGTCGTGGGCAAAGGGCTGCGAGGCTTCGGGCGGGAGCACAAACTTGGGGTAGAACGTGGGCAACGCGCCCTCGCGACCCACCATGTCGAGGTTGATGTAGGCTTTGATGGCGGCAGCGGGCGGGGCAAACGATGCGGCGAAATACTCCGAGCCTAAGTAGTTAACCTCCTCGCCGTCCCATAGGGCAAAGATGATGCTTCGCAACGGCTTTTTGCCAGCGGCTGCAATGGCTTTGGCCACTTGCAACACGACAGCAACGCTTGCGGCGTTATCGTCAGCCCCGTTGTAGATTTGGTCGCCCACCAGCAGCGGGTCAACGCCTAAGTGGTCGTAGTGCGCACCGATAAGCACGTACTCGTCCTTGCGCTGACCTTCGATGTAGCCAATGACGTTCTGCAAGGGCAGGCGGCGGTGGTAGCGTGCCTGCTTGTAGCGGGCAACCGAGTCGGGCTGCACCTGAAACTCCTTGCCCTTTTCGCGTGCCGGGCTGTAGGCCTCGAAGGGCTGAAGGTAGCTGTCGTAGAAGGGGCTTATGCCTGCCTCCGAGAGCACGGCTTTGATGTACTCTGCTGCCACACGTCCGCCGCGCTGGCCGGCCTGTCGCCCTTCGAGGGCATCGCTGGCAAGGAAGGACAGGTGGGCTTCTATGCCGCGCCGGTTGATGGCGGACAAGTCGGCGGGCTTGCCTACGTTGGGCGCCGCCTTTTGTGCAGAGGCTGCCGCGGCAAGCATGCACAGTACGAAAGAAATAAAATAGATACGCATGATGTTTTGTTTTTTTGTTGTTAGTCAATGATCAATTCTTCTTTACACGATAGTTTAAGATGATGCTATCTTTTTGGAGGTGCTATTCCAAGCGTTCTGCCGTGCGCACGGGTGTAGGGCGTTCCCCGAATGAGGCCTGTGCTCCGTGCGCAAGACTGCGACAGGTTACCATTTCTACCATACTGCCATCCCTACGGGATTTCCCCGCTCGCCGTCATTGCGGGCTTGACCCGCAATGACGATAACCGCTGACAAGCGGACGGCAACCCGTCGCGCGGTTGGTGAGCGAAGTCGAACCAACGGGGCATCCATCAATGCGAATGCGTCACCACCAAAGATATATTATTGTACAAGACATCAATCTCCGCATCCGTCCACCCATCATTATTATCCGCCCCGCCCTCATAGCTCGCATCCGCATAAGGCGGAGTAGCAGCAGTGGAGCCTTCATACCCCCAGTTCTGCGTGAGCTTGCTGTTGAGGTTGCGCTGCGACTGGGGGATGGGGAAGCGGTAGTTCTTGGACGACACGTTGCTCTTTTTCGCCACGTTCTGTTGGGCGCTGGCGTAGTTGGAGGCAGTGGTATAGCCATCGGCGTTGTGCTTCGCCACGCGCTTCACCGTTTTCACCAGCACCTTCCAGCGCACGAGGTCGAACCAGCGGTTTTGCTCGTAGGTAAGCTCGTAGAGGCGCTCGCGGCGGAGGGCTTTGCGCAGCTCGGCTTGGGTGGCGGTGGCCGGAATATCCGCATCGGCAATGGTGAGGCCGTTGGGGTTAGCAGGGTCGGCGTAGATGTCCACCCGGTAGGCGCGGCGGCGCACCTCGTTGATGGCATCCCGCGCGTTGCTGAGGTTTCCGCCGCTGCGCTCAATTTCGGCCTCAGCCTTCGTTAGCAGCACCTCGGCGTAGCGCAAGATGGGCGCCTGCAGCTCCCTGCTTTTGGAGCTGGTGAGCGGCTCGTCAAGGTCGATGTTCTTGGCGTAGCGCGGCATGTCGAAGACGAAGTCCTGGTTGGTTTCGGGGTTGATGGCGTGCGAGAGGAAGGTCGCCTCCTTGCGCTGGTCGCGGTTGTCGAAGCGGTCGTAGTAGGTGCGGTCGGAGAGCACCACGTGCGGCGTTTGCTGGCTGAAGCCGGAGGAGAAGGCGCAGTGCGTAAGGTGGTTTCCGCCGTCGCCAAAGCTCTCCTGTGAGAGCACGTAGTTGGCGGCAAACAGCGTTTCCTTACCGTAGCGGTTATCCTTTTCCCAGTTGGAGTGAAACTTCGCCTCCAGCGAGTAGCCGACAACCTTATCGGCATACTCAATGGCTTTGGCATACTTGCCGTCCACGTCGGTAGCGCCCTCCGTTTGTGCCCACACCAGGTACACCTTCGCCAGCTGGCCGTAGGCGGAGCCTTGCGTAACGCGCCCCTTGTCGCTTAATCCGTAGGCATCGTTGTCGGGGTATTCGGCCAGGTCGGTGGCGGCATCCTCCAAGTCCTTCACGATTTGGGCATACACCTTGTGCACGTCGTCGCGCTCCACGCCCACGCCAGCGTTGTAGCCCGACTGGATAACCAGCGGCACGTCGCCAAATATTTGCACGGGGGCATGGTAGTAGTAGGCTCGCAGGAACTCGGCCTCGCCCCGCACGCGCTTGCGTATCGCGTCCGACACCGGCGTGGCGGGGTCGTTGAGCTTGTCGATGAGGGCAGTTGCGTTGGCAATGCCGTAGTAGTGGTCGCCCCACACCCAGTAGATGTGCTGCGCCGTTCCGGGGTTGAACTGCATGGCCGACAGCTCTGCACCCGAGCCGTCGCCGTTCGATTCACCGTTTTGCGCCTCGTCGGAGCCAAGCCCCACGCACCACGCAACCACCACGCTTTCGGACTCCACGAGAGCCGCATAAACGCCATTGATGGCAAGAATAGCATCCTGGTCAGAGCCGAAAAACAGCTCCTGGTCAAGGCTATCAAGAGGGTCGAGGTCTAAGTTGTTGCACGAAGCAAGGCTTAGCACCGCACCCAAAGCTAAAGCAGAAAAAAGGTTCTTTTTCATGTTGATTATTGTATTTGGTAAGTTTATTGATTAAAAGGAGATGCTTAGTCCGGCAATGAAAGTCTTTGCCGTCGGGTATGCGCCCAGGTCGATGCCTTGCAGCAGCCCGTTGGTTTCGTCGCCGCCGTTGCGCGAGGCCTCGGGGTCGTAGCCCGTGTAGCCGGTGAAGGTGAGCAGGTTTTGTGCCGACACAAAGATGCGGATGCTGGTGCGCGGAATGAGCTTAGCCGGCAAGGTATAGCCAAGGGTTATATCTTTGAGGCGCAAGTACGAGGCGTCCTCGATGTAGCGGCTGTCTAAGGTTACGTAGGGCGTGGGGATGGCGCGGGGCACGTCGGTGTTGGTGTTGGCTGGCGTCCAGCGGTTGGCCAATACGGCCGAGCCGTTCATGCTGAGCGAGGGCGTCTCCAGCTTATGCCGTAGCGCGTTGTAGAGGTAGTTGCCCTCGCTGCCCTGAAACGATAGCGACAGGTCGAAGCCGCTGTAGGCCGCCCGCGTAGCGAAGCCGTAGGTGAACTTGGGCTGCACGCTGCCCAGGGCAATCCTGTCGTCCTCGTCTATCAGGTTGGATGCGCCGCCGTGGTTCACAAACTTGGGGTCGCCAGCCTGTACCGCCGGTGCCCAGGTGGGCACAGGCGTGGTGCTCTCCTGCCCTGCCTGCACCAGGCCGTCGAACTCGTAGCCGTAGAACGTGCCCAGCGCCTCGCCCTCCTTCACGAGGATGGAGCTGGCCGAGGCGCCCGTAGCCACAAACGAGCTGACGCCAAGCTTCTCTATGCGGTTCACGTTGGTGGCAATGTTGGCCAGCACGTCCCACTGCAGCTTCTTGGTGTCGACAACGTGAGCGTTGAGGCTAAACTCCAAGCCCTTGTTGCTAAGGTCGCCGATGTTGATGGTCTTGTTGCGCATACCGCTGGTGCGCTCCACGGGCAGGTTCACCAGCAGGTCGGTGGTGCGCTTGTAGTAGGCGTCGATGACAAAGCTCAAGCGCTCGTTCCACAAGCCGGCGTCTATGCCGATGTTGTACTGCGTGGTGGTTTCCCACCTCAGCTCGCCGTTGCCAAAGTTGGTGCCCGTGTATCCGGTTACGATTTGGCCGCCAAACGAGTAGTTGCGGGGCGTGTAGAGGCGGGCGTAGAGGTAGTCGCCAATCTCCTGGTTGCCCACCTGTCCGGCGCTGGCTCGCAGCTTGAGGGCGTTAAAGATTTTGGTGTCGAAGAACGGCTCACCGTCCACGTTCCACGACAGACCCACCGAGGGGAAAAAGCCCCAGTGGTGCCCCTTGGGGAAGCGCGACGAGCCGTCGGCACGGAAGGTAGCCGTGAGGTTGTAGCGCCCCAGCAGCGAGTAGTTGAGCCTGCCGAAGGCCGAGTTGAGGTTGGAGATGGCGCCGCCCGAAATGGAGCCCGACCTCGTGTCGCCGCTCTGCAGGCTGTGGTAGGTCAGCGCCTCGTTGTTGAAGCCGCTGGCGGCAACTGTCGCGTACTCCACCTCCGTATGCTCGGTGGTGTAGCCCGCCAGCAGCTCCAGCGCGTGCTTATCGGCAAACACCTCCTTGTAGTTGAGCGTGAACTCCAGCAAGCTCGACAGGTAGTCCTTGTTGCCCACCGCCGCATAGCCGTTCACGAGCAAGCCCTTGGCCGAAGTCGAAGGCGCGTAGTAGTTCTGCGTAACGTGGTTGATGTTGGCGCCCGCGTTCACCTTCGCCACGAGCTGGGGCAGGATGGCGTACTGCGCGTAGATGTTGCCCAAGGCCGAGATGTTGCGCGTTTCGACCGTCGACTTGTACAAGTCCGACACCGGATTGGCCGACTGGTCGCCAATGCGGTAGTCGCTTGCGTCAAACGGGTTGTAGTAGTTGTAGCCGTCGTCGCGCGTGTTGTCGTAGATGGGCACCAGGGGCGGGATGCGCAGCGTGTAGTCGAACGTGCTGGCGTCGCCGCTCTGGTTGGTTACGCCCTGCTGCACGGTGCGACCGAGGGTGATGTTGGTGCCCACGTTCAGCTTCTTGAGCACGTCCTTGTCGTAGTTCACGCGGGTGATGTAGCGGGTGAGGCCGGTGTTGCCCACAATGCCCTTCTCGTTGCTGTAGTTGCCCGACAGCAGGTAGCGGTAGTCCGCTCCTCCGCCGTTCACCGACACCTGGTGCGACTGCCTCGTGCCCGTTTGCAGCACCGCATCCTGCCAGTCCGCGTCTTGGCCCCGCGGCAGCAGCTTGGTGGCGTCGTAGGGTTGCGTCGCGCCGTAGGGGTCAGCTCCGCTATGCAGCTCGGAGTAGAGGCTGGCCCACTGGTCGGCGTTGAGCAAGTCCAGCGTCCGGTTGATTTGCGACACGCCAAACGAGCCTTGGTAGCTGATGCTGCTTCCGCTGCGCTTGCCCTTTTTGGTGGTAACGATAATCACGCCGTTAGCGCCTCGCGAGCCGTAGATGGCCGTTGCCGACACGTCCTTGAGCACGTCGATGCTCTCAATATCGGCCGAGTTGATGCTCGTGAGGGGGTTCAGCCCGCCATCAATCGTGCCGGACGATGCCCCGCTGCCGCCCACGCCGCTGGTGGTGCCGCCCACGCCGGTGCGCGTGATGCTGTTGTCGTTGTACAGCACGTAGCCGTCCACCACGTACAGCGGCTCGTTGCCGCCAGCAATCGAGTTGCTGCCGCGAATGCGGATGGTGGACGTAGCCCCCGGAGCGCCCGAACTTTGGGTTACGTTCAGCCCCGCCACGGCGCCGCCCAGCGCCTTATCGAACGACAGCGTTTGCTGCGACAGCGCAATGGGCGACACCGAGGCCACCGACCCCGTCAGCTCGCGCCGCGCCTGCGTGCCGTAGCCCACCACCACCACCGCGTTGAGGTAGTTGAAGTCCTCGCGCAGGAAGATGGTGATGGGTTCCGTGTACTCGTACACGTCAATCTCCTGCGTCTTGTAGCCCACAATCGCAACGCTAATCGCCGCAGGCAACGACGGAGCGTTGACCACAAACTTACCGCTGGCATCGCTGGCCACGCCGCTACTCCCCACCTTCACCACCGCGCCCACAATAGGCTTCTGCGTCCTTTCGTCCACCACCACGCCTTCTATCCGCTCGGCAAACGCCGACGAAACCGAAAGCAACACAGCCAAAGCTGCCACCACCACCACCTTGTGCGAACGATACGCAGGTAGGGCTGTCTGGATAATTCCTAATTCCTTTTTCATAGTTTTGTTTGTTTTAGTTACATTCTTCATTCTTTACTATTCACTATTCACTATTCACTATTCACTATTCACTATTCACTATTCACTATTCACTATTCACTATTCACTATTTAGGTGATAGGCCATCAGCTCCCCCCTCTCCCCCTTCTCATCCAGCCTAAGCAGCCCAAACAAATGGTTATAAGCCTGCCCCTCCGACAGCACCCAAGCCAAAAACTGCTGCACTTTAGGCGTCAGCTTATCGTTAGGCACGGTAAAGGAGAACTCCTCGACAGGAATAATGTTGATAGTTTTGCTTTCCAGCAGGGCAATAGTCTTATCGAGGTTAGCCTCCGACAAAATCTCGCTATACTCCTTCTTCAAGTCCAGCGGCAGGAGGGCAATGTCCCCTTTCAGCTGGCGCG
>JAITMY010000198.1 GCA_031290755.1 Prevotellaceae bacterium | reverse complement strand
ACCTTGGTGATGTCGCCCACCGGCGCCAGCCCGAAGTTGGCCTCGTACACCTTGCGGCACTCCGGGTCGATGTCCGAAGCAAACACACACTCGCCGCCCAGCTTCGACAGGGCTACGTGAAAACCTCCCAACCCGCAGAACAGGTCAATGAACTTGAACTTTGCCATAGCGTAGAATTATTTTTAGTTATTTTGGTTACGTAAGCCTGTGGCGGCTGAACATTCCCTGGCGCCCGCCGCCGCGCGGGCCTCCAGCATCGCCGCCACCGCCACCAGGTCAACGGGCGAGGTTACCTTTATGTTCTCGGCGTTGCCCGGCACCAGCGCCACGCGGTAGCCCGCCTGCTCCACCACCGAGGCGTCGTCGGTGAAGGCCGTGCAAAACGGCTGCTCGTAGGCGTGGTGCAGCACCGCTGCCCGAAACACCTGCGGCGTTTGCACCGCACAGAACTCCCCCCTGTCCACCGCCGCGCTGCCGCCCCCCGGCGAGCGTCGCCGCACGGAGTCGGCCAGCGGCACCACCGGAATGGCCGCGCCCGAGCGCTCGGCCTCCTCGAAGCAGGCGGCAATGGTGGCGACGGACACCAGCGGGCGCACCCCGTCGTGCACCGCCACCAGCCCCTCCCCGCCGACAACGCGCAGGGCGCTCTGCACGGAGTGGAAGCGGGTGCGGCCCCCCACGGCGAGGGTGTGGGGGATGGCGCCGCCGCGCCACTGCGCCAGCGCCTCCTCGGGCAGCACCAGCACGATGTGGATGCTGCTGTCGTAGGCGTAAAAGCGCTCCATGGCGTAGGCCAGCAGCGGCTTGCCGCCGAGCAGCAGCAGCTGCTTGGGCGTTTCGCCCCCGAAGCGCAGCCCCCTGCCCCCGGCCACCAGTATGACGTGCTTTTGTGCCAATTTCTCTTGCGTTTTAGTAGCTAACATTAGCTATGACTTATAGTTACGTCGATGCTATTTCTCCTTGTACAACATCAAATTGACAGCTTATCAACAGCTATCGGGTGTAAAAGTAGAAAAACTTTTTTTATAAAGCAAAACTTACGAACATTTTTTCAACAATTTATCGGTGATAACTAAAAGCGCCGCCGCCGGCGTACATTTAGGGCAGATAGCCCTACCTTTGTGGCCGAACCAACAGAAAAGCGTTATGGCAGAAGAAAACATCCCGCGCAGGCGGGCAAGGAAGGCAGAGGTGAGCGTGGCCACCGTGGGGCTGGAGCTGGGGAAGGTGCCCCCGCAGGCGCTCGACCTCGAGGAGGCCGTGCTGGGGGCGGCCATGCTCGAAAAAGACGCCGTGCTCGAGGCCATCGACATTTTGAAGCCGGAGAGCTTCTACAAGGATGCGCACCAGAAAATCTTTCGCGCGATAACCGCCCTGGCCTACCTCTCGGAGCCGGTGGACATCTACACCGTTACGCAGGCGCTGCGCAAGGAGGGGCTGCTGGAGGAGGTGGGGGGCGCCCACTACCTCTCGTCGCTCACGCTCAAGGTAGGCTCGGCGGCCAACATCGACTACCACGCCAAGATTATCGCCCAGAAGTACATCCAGCGCGAGCTGATCCGCATCTCGAGCGAGGTGCAGCGCAGGTCGTTCGACGACGCCACCGACGTGGACGACCTGCTCAACTCGGCGCAGGAGGACATCCTCACGCTGGCCGAGGGCAGCGTGAAGCGCGAGGTGCAGCCCGTGTCGAGCCTCGTGGGCGAGGTGTACGAGAGCATACAGAAGGCGCGGGAGCGCTCCGACGAGTTCTCCGGCGTGCCCACGGGCTTCACCCGGCTCGACGCGCTCACGCAGGGCTGGCAGAGCTCCGACCTCATCATCGTGGCCGCCCGCCCCTCGATGGGAAAAACGGCCTTCGCCCTGTCGATGGTGCGCAACATGGTGATGGACTTCAACCGCCCCGTCGTATTCTTCTCCCTCGAAATGGCCAGCGTGCAGCTCATCATGCGCCTCTTCATGAGCGAAAGCGGCATGAGCGGCGAAAAGCTCCGCGGCGGCAAGCTCGACGACGAGGAGATGGCGCACCTCTACAGCACCGTGCAGCCGCTGATGAACGCCCCGCTGTTCATCGACGACACGCCGGGGCTAAGCATCTTCGAGTTCCGCACCAAGGTGCGCCGCCTCTACGCGATGCACCACATCCAGTGCGTGGTGATTGACTACCTCCAGCTGATGACCGGCCCCCCCGAAACGCGCGGCTTCCGCGAGCAGGAGGTATCGGCCATTTCGCGCACCCTGAAGGGCATCGCCAAGGAGCTCAACATCCCCATCATCGCCCTCTCGCAGCTCAACCGCTTGGTGGAAACCCGCTCGGAGAAGAACAAGCGCCCCGTGCTGAGCGACCTGCGCGAGTCGGGCGCCATTGAGCAGGATGCGGACATCGTGGCCTTCATCCACCGCCCCGAGTACTACCACATCACGGAGGACGAGAACAACCAATCGACCATTGGCATGGCCGACATCATCGTGGCCAAGCACCGCAACGGCGCCACGGGCGAGGTGCGCCTGCGCTTCCGCGCCGCGCAGGCCAAGTTTGGCAACGTGGAGGATGAGGTGCTGGACGAGGCGGCGGGGCTGCCGATGCAGCAAACGTTTTCCTCGAAGATGAACAATGATAATCCCCCCGTGGCGCCGCCGGACTACGGCGGCGCTCCCACGGGGGACGATGACAAGCCTT
>JAITMY010000195.1 GCA_031290755.1 Prevotellaceae bacterium | reverse complement strand
AAGTCCTCGGGGAAATCGCGCGACCGCGAGCTGGAAATCACCGAAGCGCTCTACGCCCTGCTGAGCGAGCGCGCCCCCGCCGCCCGCCCCCTACCCAAAGAAGAAAGCCTGGCGCGGCTGGCGGACATATACTTCAGGAGCCACAGCCCGGCAACGTTGCAGGACTTTGCGTGGTGGTCGGGCTTGCCGCTCACCGAAGCGCGAAGCGGGCTGGAGGCAGCCAAGGAAAAGCTCGTGGCTGCCTCCATAGGTGAAAAGACATACTGGATAAACCCTGCATGTAGCGACGCGCCGGGCGCTCCGCCGAAAACATCCGTCCTTTTTTTGCCCGCCTTCGATGAGTACATCATTGCGTACAGCGACCGCAGCGCAATCATCCCCGCCGGCTGCGGCAAAGCCATTTCGAGCAACGGCGTTTTTCGCCCAACCATTGTGGTCAACGGGCAGGTAGCAGGAATTTGGAAAAAGACAGCAAGCAAAGCAGCGCCGATACAAGCCGACTTCTTTGCGCCGCCCGGCAAGGCCGTGCAGGAGGCAGCAGGCCACGCAATGAGCAGGGTGAGCAAGCTATGGGCGCCTTAATCACCCACCCGTGGCGCTGCACCCTCCCCGCGTCAGCAGGGGAGAGCGCTACGCTACAGCGGGAGAGTTCTACGCTACAGCGGGAGAGCGCTACGCTATAGCGGGAAGGCGCTACGCTAGAGCGGGAAGGCGCTACGCTACAGCGGGAAAGCGCTACGCTACAGCGGGCTACCATTTCCTGCCCCGCCAAGCAGCTCACGCAGGCTCAAACGCCAGCGCAGCGGCAGCGCATTTTTTCCATGCCGCACCGCGGGGCTACTTTTTTTCACCGCGCCCCCCAAAAAAGCTTTAGCCTGCCGGGCGAGGTTTGGTGAAAAGAAAAAATGTGCTACCTTTGCAAAAAATTTTAAAGCATGAAAACAGGTGATGTAGCAAAAGTAAACCCCGACTTAACAGGGTTAAGCCAGTGGGTGGAGGGGACAGTCTTTGATGTTGAAGACAACCCGTTCAAGGGAACCGTAATTGCCATCAAAGACAACCGCGGGCATATCTTTTTTGGGCCGGAAGCGTACTTTGAGCCGGTTCGTCGCGTTAGCCAGCAGAGAGTATGTTTGCCATAGCCTTTGATATGACCGTTGAAAAGCTAAAGCAGCACTACGGGCAACCGTACAACAATGCTTACTTTGAAATCGGCAAGGAGCTGCGAAAATACAACTTTTACAACGCTCAGGGGAGCGTGTATATGGCGAAGGACAGCAGCATGGCCAACCTTGTCTGCGCCCTGAATGCCCTGAAAGCAGTAGCGTGGTTTAGGTTGTCTGTTCGCGACATCCGCTCGTTTAAGGTTGAAGATTGGTCGGATTTTACAGATTTTATGCGCTCCGGCCTATGACCTACGCACTTTATTTTCGTAAGAAGAAACAACTTGAAGCTTTAAAGCCTTGAACCCGCTTGACCAACCTATTTTTCAGCAGCTTTCGCGCGTGGCCCGCGAGCAGGGGGTGCGCGCCTTCGTGATTGGGGGCTACGTGCGCGACTTCTTCCTGCGGCGCCCCTGCCAGGACATCGACGTGGTGGTAGAGGGCAGCGGCATTGCGCTGGCGCAGGCGCTGGCGCAGGCGCTGGGCGCCCACCTGAGCGTGTTCAAGAGCTTCGGCACGGCCATGCTCCGCTGGGGCGAGGTGGAGGTGGAGCTCGTGGGGGCGCGCCGCGAGTCGTACCGCGCCACCTCGCGCAAGCCCGTGGTGGAGGACGGCACGCTGGAGGACGACCAGCGGCGGCGCGACTTCACGGTCAACGCCATGGCCTTTAGCCTCAACGCCGAGGACTACGGGGCGCTGGTGGACCCCTTCAACGGCGTGCAGGACCTGCACGACCGCCTGCTGCGCACCCCCCTCGCCCCCGACGCCACCTACAGCGACGACCCCCTGCGGATGCTGCGCGCCGTGCGCTTCGCCACCCAGCTGGGCTTCGAGATAGTGCCCGAATCTAAGGAGGCGATACGGCGCAACCGGCAGCGCGTGGCCGGCGGGGTGGTGTCGGCAGAGCGCATCACCGGCGAGCTGGGCAAAATCATGGCCGCCCCGCGCCCCTCCGCGGGCCTCTTCCTGCTGGACGAGCTGGGGCTGCTGGAGCTCGTGCTGCCCTGCCTCCACCGCCTGAAGGGCGTGGAGGCGGTGGGCAGGCAGCAGCACAAGGACAACTTCCTGCACACCCTACAGGTGCTCGACAACGTGGCGGAGAAGTCCGACAACCCCTGGCTGCGCTGGGCGGCGCTGCTGCACGACGTGGCCAAGCCCCAAACCAAGCGCTACGAGGAGGGGCACGGGTGGACGTTCCACGGCCACGAGTTCTTCGGCGCCCGCATGGTGCCGAAGATTTTTCAGAGCCTCAAGCTGCCGATGAGCGAAAAAATGCGCTACGTGCAGAAGCTGGTGGAGCTGCACCTGCGCCCCATCGCCATTGCGCAGGAGGTGGTAACCGACTCCGCCGTGCGCCGCCTGCTCTTCGACGCCGGCAACGACATTGACGATCTCATGCTGCTCTGCGAGGCTGACATCACCTCGAAAAACGAGGCCAAGGTGAAGCAGCACCTGCAAAACTTCGCCCTCGTGC
>JAITMY010000178.1 GCA_031290755.1 Prevotellaceae bacterium | reverse complement strand
TGTCGCCGGAGCCTCCGGCGAGGAAAAAAATGCTATTGTCCCTGCTCCATGCGCTGCCGGCTCACCACAACGTACCCTCCGCTGGGCTGGTCAAAGTAGGCGCGTGCCCAAGCCGCTGGGCTAAAGCAGCGCGAACAGCGAGGACAGGGGGCGCAGCCACGCGGGTATTTTCTGCGCCCTGAGGGTTTTTACCTCGTCGGGCGTCAGCTCGTGGGCGGGCTTGATGCGGGCGATGATGCCGTAGGCCGAGTCAAAGCCCGACCTGATAATGGCGACATTGCGCACGCCCTCGTAGCAACCGTTAAGGTGCAGCACCTGGTACACATCGTTGAGCTGGGTGAGCATCTTCCCGTCCAGCTGGGCGAGGTTGGACTTGTAGTACTCTATCGACGCCCGCTTTTTCTTTGGTGGCCGCGGGATGCCCTTGAACTCAAAGCATCCGTCGAGCGCCTTCAGCACGCCGAGGTAGGCGGTTCCGCAGGCCACGCGCACGTACTTGTCGTCGCGGTAGTACTTATCCTCCTTGACGGATTTTTTCAGCGTCTCCTCGGCGTTGTTCATGTAGCGCGTTGCCTCGGCGTAGGCCAGCTTCAGGGGCAACTCCTGCTGTTCTTTTAGTGTTTCCATAGCGTTTTTGAGGTTGTTTGTGGGGGGCAAAGGTAGCAAAAGTTTTTGAGCTTGCAAATATCCTGCCGCTACAGCAGAAACAGGTAGTCGTAGTGCACCAGCGCCTTTTCGCCCTGCCTGCCGGCCACCTGCCGCGCCCGGCTGCTGCTGCGGGTTACGCGGCCAACGCCCAGCGTGGCGCCCTGCTCGTCGCAGATTTTCACCACGTCGTCCTTCTCAAAGTCGCCCTCAATGCGCACCACGCCCACGGGCAGCAGGCTCGCCGCCTTTTGCAGCAGCACCTCCCTGGCGCCGCTGTTGACCACGATGGCGCCTTTGGCAAAGGCCTCGGAGTTGGCCACCCAGCGCTTGACGCTCGACGTGGCCTTGGGGCTGGGCGCAAAGCGGGTGCAGGGGGGCTGGGCTTCGCCGCCGCCCAGCGCCAAGCCGGTGAGGATGCCGGGGCGCCGCCCGTTGGCAATATACACGGCGATGCCGGCGGCGGCCACCTTGCCCGCGATGCTGGCCTTGGTGAGCATACCCCCCCGCCCGAACTCGGACTTCTGCGCGGCGATGTGCTGCCCCAGGCTTTGGCCGGCGGCGACGTCGCGCAGCAGCGCCGCGCCCGGGGCGCCCGGCAGCCCCGTGAAGATGCCGTCCACGTTGCTGAGGATGATGAGCGCCTCGACGCTCATCATCTCGCTGATGAGGCCGGCCAGCTCGTCGTTGTCGGTAAACATCAGCTCGGTAACGGACACGGTGTCGTTCTCGTTGACGATGGGGATGACGCCGTTGGCCAGCATGGTGGCAATGCACTCCTGCATGGTGAGGTAGTGGCGGCGCGAGCGGAAGTTCTCCTTGGTGGCGAGCACCTGCCCGCAGAGCAGGCCGTAGCCGGCCAGCAGCTCGCTGTAGCGGTTGATGAGCCTCACCTGCCCCACGGCGGAGAAGAGCTGGCGGGCGCGCACCGGGTCCAGCTTCTTCTGCGGCGTGAGCGCGGTGCGCCCCGCGGCCACCGCCCCCGACGACACCAGCACCACCTCGACCCCCTGCCGGCGCAGCGCGGCCAGCTGGCCGGCTAAGCTGGCCAGCTGCTCGGCGTCGAGGGTGCCGTCTTTGCGGGTGAGCACGTTGCTGCCTACTTTGATGGCGATGCGCATGTTAATGGTCGTTAATTGGCGTAGGAGGCTTTGACGGCGCTCACCACGGCGCTCGTGAACCCGCCGTGCTCCAGCTGGTTGATGCCCCTGATGGTGATGCCGCCGGGGGTGGTGATGCGGTCTATTTCCCGCTCGGGGTGCTCGCCCGTCAGGGCTAAGAGGCTCACGGCGCCTTGCAGCGTTTGCAGCATGATGGCCTTGGCCACGTCGGGCGCGATGCCCAGCTCCACGCCCGCCCGCATGTTGGCGCTGATGTAGCGCAGGGCGTAGGCGATGCCGCAGCTGGACAGGGCGGTGGCCGCCGCCATTTGCTTCTCGGCGATGAGCATGGCCTTTCCCAAGCGGGCGAAGAGCGACAGCACCGCCTGCTCCTGCTCGGGGCTGGCCCCGTCGGACGTGATGAAGGTCATGCTCTGGCCGGCGGCGATGGCCGTGTTGGGGATGACCCGGAACACGGGCGGGGCGGGCAGCTCCTCCCGCAGCGCGTCGAGCGACACCCCCGCGGCCACAGACACCACCATAGCCTGCGGCGGCAGCGCGGGGCGCAGCTTGTGCAGCACCTCGCGCAGCAGCCACGGCTTGACGGCCACAATGGCCACGTCGGCCTCCGCCACGGCCTCGGCGTTGCGCACGGAGGTGCGGGCGCCCAGCGCCGCGAGGGGGCGCAGCGACGCCTCGTGCGGGTCGGCCACGTACAGGTCTGCCGGCGCCACGGCCTTGGCCTGTAGCAGCCCGCTGGCAATGGCGCCGCCCATGTTGCCCGCCCCAATGATAGCTATTTTCATATGCGAATAAATTTTACAAAAATATTACCCAAAATTTTGCACATTCAAAGAAACTGACTACCTTCACGCCGCAATGCCCAGGTGGCGGAATCGGTAGACGCGCTGGTCTCAAACACCAGTGGTAGCAATACCGTGCCGGTTCGAAACCGGCCCTGGGTACTAAGCACCTCACGCTCCGTGGGGTGCTTTTGCTTTTTGCCCTGCGCTACTCCACGGTAACGGACTTGGCGAGGTTGCGGGGCTGGTCAACGTTGCAGCCCTTGTTGACGGCGATGTGGTAGGCCAGCAGCTGTAGGGGTATGGCGCCCACCAGCGGCACGAAGCACTCCGGCGTGTCGGGGATAGGGATGCAGTAGTCGGCTATTCTCTTCACCATTTCGTCTCCCTCGGTGGTGATGGCGATGATTTTCCCCTTCCGCGCCTTCACCTCCTGCATGTTGCTGATAACCTTTTCGTAGGTGCCCCGCTTGGGGGCAATGGCCACCACGGGCATTTCCCTGTCGATAAGGGCAATGGGGCCGTGCTTCATTTCGGCGGCGGGGTAGCCCTCGGCGTGGATGTACGAAATCTCCTTGAGCTTGAGCGCCCCTTCGAGCGCCAGCGGGTAGCTGTAGCCGCGGCCTAAGTAGATGAAGTTGTGGGCGTAGGTGAATATGGAGGAGAGGCGCTCTATCTGCTCGTTGTGCTTGAGCGCCTGCGCTACTTTTTCGGGGATGAGGCTCAGCTCCTGAATGTGCATCGTGTAGTCTGCGGCGGAGATGGTTTTCCGCTCGTGGGCGATGTTGAGCGCCAGCAGGGCGAGCACCGTAACCTGCGCGGTGAAGGCCTTGGTGGAGGCCACGCCGATTTCCGGCCCCACGTGGGTGTAGGTGCCCGAGTGGGTCATGCGGGGGATGGAGGAGCCTACCACGTTGCAGATGCCGTAGATGAACGCGCCGTTTTGCTTGGCCAGCTCGATGGCGGCCAGCGTGTCGGCGGTTTCGCCGGACTGCGATATGGCCACCACGATGTCGCCCTGGTTGATGACGGGCTTGCGGTAGCGGAACTCCGAGGAGTACTCTACCTCCACCGGAATGCGGCAGAGCTCCTCAATCATGTAGCGGCCTATCAGCCCCGCGTGCCACGAGGTGCCGCAGGCGCAAATCACGATGCGCTTGGCGTTGATAAACTTTTGCCGGTGGTCGATAACGCCGGACAGCGCCACGCTGTTGGCCCCTACGTTGATGCGCCCCCTCATGCAGTCGCTCAGGGTGCGCGGCTGGTCGAATATCTCCTTGAGCATGAAGTGGGGGTAGCCGCCCTTTTCGAGCTGGCTGAGGTTCATCTCCAGCTCGTGGATCTCGTGCGTTTTCTCCACGTTGGCGATGGAGAAGTAGCGCACGTCCTGGTTGCGGCGTATCAGCGCAATCTCCTCGTCGTCCACGTACACCACGTGCGAGGTGTACTCGGCAATGGGCGTGGCGTCGGAGGCAAGGAAGTACTCGTCCTCGCCGATGCCCACCACCAGGGGGCTGCTGCGGCGGGCGGCCACAATGAGGTCGGGGTTGCTCTTTTCGACCACGGCGATGGCGTAGGCGCCCACGACTTCGTTGAGCGCCATTTGCACGGCCTTGGCCAAGTCCACCTTGTTGCTCACCTTGATGTACTCGATGAGCTGCACGAGCACCTCCGTGTCGGTGCAGCTCTGGAACGTGTAGCCTTTCTGCTGGAGGGTTTCCTTCAGCACCACGTAGTTTTCGATGATGCCGGGGTGTATCAGCGCCAGGTTTTCCGACTGCGAGTAGTGGGGGTGGGCGTTCACGTTGTTCGGCTCGCCGTGGGTAGCCCAGCGGGTGTGGGCAATGCCCACGGTGCCGGAGGTGTCCTTGCTTTGGGCGTACTCCTCAAGGTCAGACACCTTGCCCTTGGTTTTATATACGTTCAGCTCGCCGCTGTCGCTCACCAGCGCCACGCCGGCGCTGTCGTAGCCGCGGTACTCCAGCCGCTGCAACCCCTTGATGAGGATGGGGTATGCGTTCCTTTTTCCAATGTAGCCAACTATTCCACACATGGCATTTCTCTGCTTAAAAAGTAAAACACTAATAGCTTATAAGCCCCCCTCCGCGCTACTGCCCCAGCCGAAAGACGTAGGTGATGGTGCCCCACTGGCTCACGGGGCTGTCGGGCGAGCTGTTGAACTTGGCCTTGAGGGCGGCACGCTCGGCGGCTTCGTACAGCGTGGCGTCCATCACGGTAGAGCCGGACTGCTGCGCCTTGGCCTCTATGACGGTGCCCTCCCTGTCCACCTTAATGCGCACCACTACCCTCCCCGACTGCTGAATGCGGTAGTCTGGCTCGGGGAGCGTGCCGTCGAGCATTCGTCCGGTGAGGCTCGTGCCGCCCGTTACGCCGTAGCTGCTGCCCTTCGTGTGGGGCGAGGGGCTGCCGTCTGGGGCGCCTTGGCTGCCGCTGCGCTGGTTTTCGCCGCGGCTTTGCGGGGGGGT
>JAITMY010000042.1 GCA_031290755.1 Prevotellaceae bacterium | reverse complement strand
TTGCGCCTCTGTCGGGTGGACTTTGCCGCCGTGATAAAAACCGCCGCCGGCGAAACCAAGAAGGTGCTCATCGAGGTGCAGAAGGCGCAGAAGCAAACCGCCCTCGCGCGGTTTCGCGGCTACCTCGGCGAGCACTACCGCAGCACAGACACCAGCGAAATCGAGCCGCTGCCCATCATCACCATCTACATTTTGGGCTTCAACTTGCCCGACATTACGTCCCCGTGCTTCAAGATAGGGCGGGAGTACGTGGACTTGTTCACGGGTGAGCCTACAGCGGAGCGCAGCCACTTTATGGAGCGGCTCACGCACGACAGCTACGTGGTGCAGGCGGCGCGCATCCCCGCGCACCGCGGCAGAAACCCGCTGAACGAGTTGCTCGACCTTTTTGAGCAGCGCAACTTTACGAACGCCGAGAAGACGGAGAAGGATTACCCCTACGAGCCGGAGAATGCGGAGGTTCGCGAGATGTGCAGAGTGCTAAGTGGCCTCGTAACCGACCCCGAAGTGCGCGAGCAGGTGGCGCTGGAGCTTGAGTACGAGCGGATAATGAACGCTGGCTTTAGCGAAATGGGCAGAGAAATTGCGGCAGCTAAGAAGCAGATTGCCGAAGCAGAGAGGCAAGCTGCGGAAGCCAAGGCCGCCCTCGCTGCCGAGCGCGAAAGAGCCACCGCCCTTGCCGTCCGCATCGCCGCCTTAGAGCGGCAAAATAAAAACTTATAATCTCGCACAATTACCCCCTCTTTTCTGTCAATTTATACTTTTTTCGCCATTTTTACTGTTGATTTGACAAAAAAGAGGGTAGGGGGTGAAAAAAAATGCCGCCGACGGGAACAAGTGAAAAAACATAAGCTATCTTCGCAGACATTAAAAACAACAAAAGGGGCGCAACACCCCCCGCTAATAGAAAAAAATGAGCAGTATATTTAACATAAATAAAGTGGCACAGGGCAATGAAAATACGCCCTGTGGCATGATTCTTGCACACACACACACACACACACACACACACACATCGCAATGTACGTAGTATAGCGAAAAATTTTCAAGGTACAGGCGTCCCCGCTGCAAATATATTTGTAGCGGGGGCTTTTTTTGCGCTCCTCTTAACCGTCCCCTTCAACACCATGCCCTCACTGCAAATATTTTGCGGTGGGGGCGTTTTTTTTGTAATCCTTTCAACCCTTTTAACCCTTTAAACTATTTTCTTATGAGCAAAACAAGTATTTGGAATTGGCGGGGCAGGCGCTGTGCGCTGCTGCTTGCCCTGCTGCTGGGCGCGGCGGCAACGATGCAGGCGGCGCAGGTGGCCGGCACGGTGCGCGACGCGCAGGGCAAGCCCGTGGTGGGGGCTACCGTAACGGTGGTGGGCACCAACGTGGGGGTGCTTACCGATGTGGAGGGCAGATATACCCTGAGCGTGCCCGACGGCGCCACCAAGCTGCACTTTTCGCTGCTGGGCTACGCCCGCGTGGAGAAGCGCATTGACGGCGAGGCACTCGACGCGGTGCTGGCCGAGGAGGAGAAGCAGATTGACGAGGTGGTGGTAACGGCTATGGGCATCACGCGCAGTCAGAAGGCGCTGGGCTACGCCACCTCCACCGTGAGGTCGGAAGAGCTGACGGCGGCAAAGCCCACCTCGGTGATGGGAGCGCTGGCGGGCAAGGTGGCCGGCGTGAACATCAGCACCGCCGGTGGCACGGGCACCTCGCAGAAGGTGGTGGTGCGCGGCTTCTCGTCGTTCACCGCCAACAACCCTCTGTACGTGGTGGACGGCGTGCCCATTCTGAACTCCTACGCGGGCGGCAGCTCCTCTGTTACGGCGACCACGGGGCAGAACAACTCCTCGGACTTCGGCAGCCTCGCCGGCGACATCAACCCCGACGACGTGGAGGCGGTAACGGTGCTCAAAGGCGCCTCGGCTACAGCCCTCTACGGCTCGCAGGCCGCCAACGGGGTCATCATCATCACCACCAAGCGCGGCAGCGCCAACGACAAGCTCAGGGTGAGCTACACCAGCTCGGTTACAGCCTCAAACGTGCTGCGCACGCCGCAGCTCCAGAGCATGTTCGGCGAGGGCTGGCCGCTGTTCGACGCAATGGAAAACGGCTCGTGGGGGCCTAAGCTGGACGGGCTGGAGCGCGCGTGGGGCGCACCGCTGGACGGCAAGGGCGTTTACGATGATGACGGGGTGGCTCGCACCAAAAAGTTTGAGTTTGTGGAAAACAACATCCGCGACTTCTACGAAACGGGGCTTGAGTACAACAACAGCGTAACCATCACCGGCGGCAACGAGCACACGGGTTTTGCCCTGTCGTACAGCAACCTTACCGCCGACGGCATTGTGCCCACCAGCGCCGACAAGTATGTGCGCAACACCTTTTCGTTCCGCGGAAATTCAAAGTACAAAAAGCTCAACGCCACCTACAACATCAGCTACGTGCGCAAGGACATCGACGCCGTGCGCGGCGGGCAGGGAAATGCCACCAGCGGCGGCGAAACCACCTACCAGCAGCTGGTGCAAATTCCGGTGGACATCAGCCTTTCGCGCGACTTGAAGGACTACAAGAATCCGTACAACAACGTGGATAACTTCTTCACGCCCTACGCGGCGAACCCCTACTGGATTATCGATAACAACACCAGCACGTATGCCGACGACCACCTGTCGGGCAGAATAGAGCTGGAGCTGGAGTTTTTGAAAGGGCTTTCTGCCGTGGCACGCTTGGGTGGCGATTTTTCCAACAACCACACCTACACCCGCGGCGGCGTTGCCCACCTCACCGCCGGCTCGTGGGGCGCTACAGGCGGGCAGGGCGATGAGGAAGGCTACTACGGCGAAAACTACCAAACGCGCAGCCAAATCAACGCCACAGGCTTGCTCAACGCCGACTACAAGCTGGGCGAAGATTTTCACGTAACCGGAATAGCGGGCTTCGACTTCAGCCAGACCTCGCGGGGCTACGTTGATTCGTACCTCGCCGGCCTGAACGTGGCAGAGTGGTACAGCTTGGACAACGGCACGCAGCTACCCACCACCATTTCGCTGCCCTACGCCACCCAGCGCCGCATTATGAGTGCGCTGGCGCAGGGCGACGTGTCGTTTCGCGAGTGGGCGTTCGTGAGCGTGTCGCTGCGCAACGACTGGAGCAGCACCCTGCCCGTCAACGACAACAGCTTCTTCTACTGGGGCGTGAACGGCTCGGTGATTGTTACCGATGCTGTGGAGGCGCTGAAGGGCAACTCCACGCTAAGCTTCCTGAAGGTGCGCGGCGGCTGGGGGCAAACCGGCAACGACGCGCCCCTGTACCGCACCAACTCCTTCTTCTCGCCCACAAAAATTGGGCTGGGCTTCGGCAACCTCTACCTCCCCATCAACGGCGTGGCGGGGCTTACGGAGTACAACACCATTCCCAACATGGCGCTGCGCCCCGAAATCACCACCGAGCTGGAGTTTGGGTTCGACGTGCGCTTCTTGAACAACCGCGTGGGGCTGGACTTTGCGTGGTACAACCGCGACACCAAAGACCAAATCATCAGCGCCTCGGTGGCCCCCGAAACCGGCTACAGCGCACGCACCCGCAACGTAGGCCTGATTAACAACAGCGGCGTGGAGATACGCCTGTACGGCGTCCCCATAAAAACCCGCGACTTCAGCTGGGATGCGAGCGTAACCTTTGCCAAAAACACCAGCGAAGTGAAGGAGCTGTGGGACGACGTGGAGGAGTACTCCCTGATGAGCGCCTACGACGTTACCTTTAAGGCCATCAAGGGGCAGCCGCTGGGCGTGTTTCAGGTGCCCAAAACCCGCACCGACGAAAACGGGAAAACGGTGGTGAACGCCAGCGGGTACCCCCTGATTGTTGCCAACGAGTTTACCACCCTGGGCACCTCCAGCCCCGACTTCACCCTGGGCTTCAGCACGCGGCTTACCTACAAGGGCATTTCCGTTTCGGCGCTGTTCGACTGGCGCAAGGGCGGGCTGATGTACAGCAACACCGCGCGAATGCTCGACTGGAACGGCAACGGAACCAACACGCTGTTCAACGAGCGGCAGCCCTTTCTGGTGCCCAACTCGGTGAAGCTGGTGAGTGAGGCGTCGGGCAGCACCCCGGCGGTGTACGCCGAAAACGACATTCCCCTCCTGAGGAGCAGCAGCGTGCTTAGCTACTGGAACTACTCCAGCGCCAACAAAAGCATGGAGGGGAACGTGGTCATCGATAAGTCGTTTTTGAAGCTGCGCGAGCTGGCCATTACCTATGCTCTTCCGCAAAAGTGGTTTGAAAACATTTTCGTGGGCGGCGTGGAGGTAAGCGCCATCGGGCGCAACCTGTTTATGTGGACAGCCCCGGGCAACAACTACATTGACCCCGAAACCACCAACTACGGCAACGACCTCGACTCCGAGCTGGGAGAGTTTATGGCGGCGCCTTCAATACGCACCTTCGGCGGTTCGATAAGAATTACTTTTTAACCCATAAAACCCCATAACACCATGAAACATAAAATCTTAAAATCCCTGTTAGCCCTTGCCGCCACCGCCAGCGTGGTGTCGTGCGAAGAGACGTTGGACATCAACAAAGACCCGCGCTACCCCGCCGAGGCAGCCACCCCGATGCTGTTTGCCTCGGGCGTTACGTGGTCGTCGTCGCGCCTCGGCAGAGACGGGCAGCTGGTAGGCGAAATCTGGTCGCAGCACTACACGCAGAACAACGCTGCCAACCAGTACAAGGACATCGACAGCTACAACTTGGCAAACAACAACACCTACCCCACCAACATTTGGGCGTCGATGTACTACGGGGCGCTGCCCGACTTCAAAATTGCCACGGCGCAGGCCGAGGCCAACGGCGAGTGGAACTACTGGCTGGCCGCCAAGGTAATGACGGCGTTCGACTTCCACCTGCTGGTAAGCTTTTTTGAAAAAATCCCCTTCACCGAGGCGCTGAAAGGGGAGGAGGCGCTGGCGCCAAAGTACGACGAGGGCAAGGTAGTGGATGCGGGCATTGTTGCCTTGCTCGACGAAGCTATCGCCAAAAAGGACGAAGCCGCCGCCATTGCCTCAATGGGCAGCAACGACTTTGTGTTCGGCGGCGATATAGGCAGCTGGGTGAAGTTTGCCAAAACGCTCAAGCTCAAAATCTACCTGCGCGACTTCGACGCCAACAAGTCGGCCATCGACGCCCTGCTTGCCGAGGGCGACCTGCTTACTACCAAGGATGCCGCGATGAGGGGCTTCATAGACGCCACCAACTCATCCAACCCCCTGTACGAAGCCGACCGCCGGGCGCTGAACACCAGCGCTAACCTCAGGGCAAGCGCCACGCTGGTAGCCTTCCTGACTGCGCACAGCGACCCTCGCGTGGCCGCTTTCTTTGAGCCGGTGAGCAAAAATGCGGATAGCACCGATGCAGCGCCCAATACCTACAGGGGCTTAGACCAAGGCGCTGCCGACGCTTTCTCGCAAGCCATGTTTCAAACACCGGCGCACTCGCGGGCACGCTTGGCCGCCACCGACCCCGTATATTTTATGTCGGGGTCTGACAGCTACTTTTTGCAAGCCGAGGCCTACGTTCGCTTGGTAAACACCGCAAAGGCAAAGGAAAGCTACGATGCAGGCGTGACAGCAGCCTTTGCCCGCTGGGGCTACGAAGCGCAGGCAGCAACCTTCACCGGCACCGGCGGAGCCTACGAGCTACCCACCGGCACCGACGACATGCTGAAGGCCATCCTCACCCAAAAGTGGGTGTCCACCACCCGCTGCAACAGCTGGGATGCCTTCTTCGACATCTGCCGCACCGGCATACCCGCGCTGGGAGCCGAAACGGTGAACGACAAGGACTCACCGAGAAATGCAAACACGGGCTACGTCGCGGGCACGCTCACGCCGTCCATATACTCGGTGTTGCCCGTGGGCGACTTCCCGCGCCGCTTTCTGTTCACAAAGTCGTCGTCGGACTACAACCCCAACGCCCCCGAAGTGCTGCCCATTGCGCAAAAAATGTGGTGGCATAAACAGTAAAACAGTAAACCTCAAAAAACGAAATACACTATGAAAACGATAAAAAATATCCTGCTGATGCTTGCGGCGGCAGCCGCCCTGAATGGTTGCGAAAACTATTCGGAAACAGAGATTGAGTACTCCCCCATTTTCCCCCTGTCGGGCGAGTGGCGAATACGGGTTACTGATGCCGACGTGGACACCTTGGTAACAAAAACAATGTACACGTTTGCCACCTACAACACCGCCGACAACGTGGCTACCCAGATGTGGATTCGCACCACCTCCAGCATGGCCGGTGGGGTGGGCGCTCTGGGCGCCGTGCGGGGCAAGGTAAGCTGCGACGTTGCAGGCCTGTCGTTCAGCGGCGCCGACGTGGAGAACCTTGCCGGCACCGCTGCCCTCGCCAACACATCCTTCTCCATTTCCGAAGGAAAGGTAACGCGGGATGCGCTGACAATGCCCTCTCAGGCAAAGGCCGACAAGATTTCGTTCAAGCTCACCTCGATGCACAAGCCGGGCAAAACCTACCTGCTTGAAGGCTACCGCCGCACCATGTGGCCTGAGGATGAAACCGTGCTGAACTTTTGACAAGTAAGCGGCGCAAATGAGCGCCGCTTTTTGTTTTGCTGCCTATATCGCATGAAAAAATGGAATGCTCAACCGAACGTTCAGGTTGCGCCCCTGCTCGTAGATGCCGCCCTGCTTGTAGCGCGACAGGTGGTCGTAGTACGCCTCGCTGAAAATGTTGTTGACCGCCACGTTGAGCAGGATTTTTTGCCGGCCAAACCCAAGCTCCAGCGCTGCGCCGGCGTTGACTAAGCTGTACGCCGGCGTGGGCGCTTCGTGCGCGGCGGTGCACGTTTGGGCAAAGGAGTACTGCTCTTGCAGGTAGATGGAAAAGCTTTTGACCATTTTTTTGCCCGCCACGCTGGCCCGCAGGGTGGCGCTTATTTTCTGCGACGGCATCAGCGGCAGGTGGCCGAGGCTGCGGCTTTGCCCAAAGGTGTTGCAGTACGAGCCTTCCGCGTGCAGCCAGTCCAGCGGATGCGGGTGCAGGTGGAAGCCCACCTCGCCGCCGTACAGGTAGGCGTCGGCCTGCGCGTAGCGGTACACGGGGGCGCCCGCTACAGCCGCGCCGTCGGGTTGCAGGTGCACGTAGCGCAGCACGTAGCTGTAGTAGGGGTTGGCAAACACTTCTAAGTGGCTGTTCTTGTAGCCGAGCTGAATGTCCGCCTGATAGCTATTTTCCGTTTGCAGGTTGGGGTTGCCGATTTCGTAGCGGTTGGTGCCCTCGTGGACGCCGTTGCTCAGCAGCTCGAACATGTTGGGGGCGCGGTAGCCCGAGGCGAGGCTGGCGCGTAGCGAAAACCGCTCTGCCAGCGGCAGGTAAACGCCCGTGGAGAAGTTGAACGCCGCGTAGGTTTTGGAGAGCTGCGGGAAGTACCCCTCCTCGCCCTCCTGCCCGTGCGGTGCACCGCTGACGTGGCGACCGTCGGCGCGCAGCCCCAGCTGCCAGTAAGCTGTTTTGGAGAAGTAGCAGTCCGCCACGGCAAACAGGCCAAGGTCGGCGGTGGTGGCGTTGGGGATGAGGCGCTCCTCGCCTTTGTTGGCGTTGCTTTGGTGCATCCCCTGCGTGCCCGCCGTGAGCGCCCAGCGGCTGCCCAGCGTGGGCGAAAACCACTTGAGGTCGTAGGACAGCGTGGCCAAATCCATATCCAGCGCGGCCTCCCCGCCCCCGCCCGCTTCGGCTTCCTCCTCCTCAAACTCTTTGCGGCGGTTGAACACGTAGCCCACGGTGGCCTTCAGCTTAGCGCCGCTGCCGAAAAAGTAGGTGTTTTCGGAGCTGACAATGTGCGTGGCCAAATCCTGATAGGGCAAGGCAGGCTTGCGCTCGCGGGCAGGCGCGAGGGGGGCGGCGGCCTCCTCCTCGTCGCCGATTTCCGTCAGCCCGTACTGCTCGCGCAGCACGCTATACCTCAGCGAGGAGCGCCAGCGGCGGCCTGTGTAGCCCAGTGCCGCCTTGAGGTCGCCGGTGCGGAAGCGGCTGTTGGGCACCGCGGCGGCGCGACCGTCGGCGTAGTCCTCGTGCGTGGTGTAGCCGCCAAAAACGCTGCCGTGCCAGCGATTTTTCGACAGCTTGAGGCTGCCGGTGTTGCGCCAGCCGCGGGTGCCCGCGTGGTACTCCGAGCGTAGCGCCGCCTCAAGGCTGCTGTCCCCCGCGTAGCGCTCGTCGGCAAAGTAGAGCACGCCGCCCAGCGCGTCGCTGCCGTAGAGGAGCGAGGCCGGGCCTTTGATGATTTCCACCTGCCCGTAGCCATTTTCGTCAAGCCCCAGGCCGTGCTCGTCGCCCCACTGCTGATTTTCGACGCGCACGCCCTGCGAAAAAACGGCGATGCGGTTGCCGCTCATCCCGCGGATAACCGGCTTGCCGATGCCCGCGCCGGTGCTGAGGCTGCTGACCCCCGCCACCCCCGCCAGCTTCTGCGCCAGCGACAAGCCCCGCATTTCCGCGCTGCCGGCGAGGTTCAGGCGCACCACGCTCATCACGTTTTCGTCCTGTAGCCGGGCTGCGTTGCCCGACACCACCACCTCCTGCAAGTGCAGCAAAGGCTGGTGGGGTTCGCCCTGCGAAAAAGCCGCCGCAGGCAGCGCGAGCAGCAGCAAAAAGAAGGTAGGCTTGAGCGTGGTAGCGTTCATGTTGTTGTCGTTTTAGTGGGTTGCAAATGTTTTTCATCCCGTAGGGGCAGGCAGTCGGGGCAGTAGCCCGACACCAGGCAGGAAGCCTCCAGCATGGTGTAGCCCGACGGGAGCGGGGAAATGGAAATCGGCTCGTCCATGCACAAAATGGTTGCGCAGCGCACGCAGCGAAAGTGCAGGTGGCTATCGTTGTGCCGCTCGCTGGAGCAGTGGTGGCACAGGGCGTAGTAAGTTTTTCCGTTTTCGCCCGAAATTTTGTGGACAACGCCGTCGTCGCAAAAGCCTTGCAGGATGCGGTAAACGGTAGCCTTGTCCATCCGCGCCGGTATGCGCCGCTCAAAATCGTCGTAGCACAGCGCCGAGGGCGAATTTGCCAACACGCTCATAATAAGCTGCTTAGCTTTGGTGTTTCGCTTCAATTTTTCCATACGAGCAAGAATGTTAATGCGACAAAGGTACAATAACAATTTGTTATTGCAACATAGTTGCAATAATTTTAATGTTTTTTAGTGGCAATTAAAAGAGCGGCATTGCAAATGCCGCTCAACGGGGGTCGCCGCAGACAGGCTCGAGGCCGTCGGCTACGGACACACCAAGCCTATCTCCAAGGGATCCGGCGCCGCCGCCAGAGAAAAAAATAGAAGAATCGAAGTCAAAATACTCAGCAAGTAGGGGTACCCCCCAGACCGGCAAAGGGGGGAGCGCCGGCGAAAGAAGAAGGCCCGATGAAGCGGCGATACAAAATGTAGCCCTTTTTTGCGCGAGGGGTGATAGAAAGAGAAAAATTAGTATCTTTGCCGGAGGAGAGATACATTATGGACACTACGCTGTTGCACAAAATACAAGCTACATTGGCCCACGCCCCTGTGCTGCGGGCGTGGCTGTTTGGCTCGTTTGCCCGCCGGCAGGAAGCGGCGGGCAGCGACATTGACATCTTGGTGCAGTTTGAGCGGAATGCCAAAATTACCCTGCTGGACTACGGTGGCATCGTTTACGAGCTGGAGCAAACCACAGGCCGCAGCGTGGATTTGGTGCAGGACACGATGCTCAAACCCTTTGCCCGCGAAACCGCAGACCGCGATAAAATTTTGATTTATGAGAGAACAGCTACGTGACAGCGAACGCTTGCAGCACATTGCAGAGGCCATTAGCGATATTTTGGAGTTTACCGCAGGCGCATCCTTCAGCGGCTTTTGCGGCAACAAAATGTTGAAGCACGCCGTGTACCGCAACCTCACGCTGATTGGCGAGGCGGCCAACCTGCTCACCAAAGCATACAGGGATACGCACTCCGCAGTGGAATGGCCAAAAATAATTGGCATGCGCCACGTGCTGGTGCACGACTACTACGAAGCCGATGATGCCATTGTTTGGCAGACTATAGTAGAAAGCCTGCCGCAGCAGCAAGAACAAATTCGGGCAATACAGGCAGGTACCCCCGCCCGAAGGTGAGCGCTGTTAGCATAATTTTTATTGCGAACTCCCCCCTCCCCCATAATTTACCCCTTTTTCCCCTCTTCTCCCAACATAAAGCAACCAAATACTGTTAAATACGGGGGGGGGGGGGGGTAAATATTGTTAAAAAAAATAACAACGCTTCCTTATTACCCCTACCTTAGCAAGCCTTTTAGTTGAAAAATGCTACTTTAATGCACCATACCTATGAAACGCACGATCTTTGCTTTGCTTGCAGCGGCCAGCCTGAGCGGCCACGCAGCCACGGTTACGGTTACGCCGTCGGACGTTACCGACCCGGTGATAACGCTCACCGTAACGAGCGCCACGACCTTTGACGTGGGCGGCGCGGGCGGCAAAAACGCCGTGGGGCTGCTGCTGGCCACCGACACGGTGGCGCTGGCCGGCACGTTCACCAACCGCGCCGTGCGCGTTGACGGCGGCAACGTGGCCGCCGACGCGCCTCTGCAGCTCCAGCTGCGGGGCGCCACCATCACCGGCAACGGCACCGCCTACGAGCCGCTGAGCCTCACCGGCAAAGCCCGCGCGGCGCTGACCCTGCGCGGCAGCAGCACCCTTGCGCCGCCAAGCGGCAACCTGACAGCCCTGCGCGTGCCCTCGTACGCGGCGGACAACTACTGTAGCCTCACCATTGCGGGCGACGGGGCGCTCACCGCCGTAGGCAGCGGCACCGGCGCGGGCATCGGCGGCGGGGCGGAGGCCAACGTGGGCGTAGCGGGCGGCGAAAACGGCGGCGAGATAATTATCGAGGGCGGCGCTGAGG
>JAITMY010000005.1 GCA_031290755.1 Prevotellaceae bacterium | reverse complement strand
GCGGGTTGTGGGGCGTCAGGGTATGGTCGGTTATCGGGGAGAAAGTTTTTCATAGTGGCAGTACTGATATTTACACGAACAGGGCTGCAAACATTAAGTATACCTTACGCGCCCAAGAGGGCTTTGGCTGGGGCAGCGGCAGGGGGTTAGCGGGCACAATGAGCTCAATGATTTTATTGGCTGCCTTGAAGCCGCCAAGAATAGTGTCCACGCTGAGAGTGCCATCGTAGTATCCACTGATATGTAACGCATCATACACCGCATTTAGGTGGTTGAGCAGCTTACCATCCATTTTTGCCGCATTGGTGCGGTAAAATTCTATTGAGCGGCGGTGTTTCTTGCCGGGCATTTCCACGCCGCACAACGTAAACAAGGCGTCCAACGCTACCAACGCCCCGCTGTAAGCCACGGCGCTGGCGGTGCGCACGTACTTGCGGTCGGTGTAGTAGTCGTCGTCTTTGCCTGCAAGCTGCAGGGCACCCTTTGCGTTGTTTATGTAGCGCTGCGCCTCTGCGTAGGCTTTTTGCCGCAATGCTTCTTGCTCTTCTGTGGTCATAGCGTAAAGATTTAGTAGTATAGCACGCCGCGAAGGTAGTAATTCTTTTTGATAGTAGGCGCATGTTAGGAATATTTTTTGCTGCCGAATTTTGTTGTACCTTTGCCGCAAACTTTTAAACCTGCTGCGCTATGAACGCTGACCAGCTGTACGCCCACATGCGGCGTAAGAAATCTTTCCTCTGCGTGGGGTTGGACTCGGATATGCAGAAGCTGCCCGCCTGCGTGCGGCGCGGGGAGTCGCCGCTCTTCGCGTTCAACAGGGCCATTGTGGAGGCCACGGCGCCGTTTGCGGTGGCCTACAAGCCCAACGTGGCTTTTTACGAGGCGCAGGGCGCCGAGGGCTGGCGGCAGCTGGAGGCCACGGTGCGCTACATTCGCCGGCAGGCGCCCGGCACGCTTATCATTGCCGACGCCAAGCGGGGCGACATCGGCAACACCTCGCGCCTCTACGCCGAAGCTTTTTTTAAGAGAATGGACGTGGACGCCGTTACCCTCTCGCCCTACATGGGGCGCGACACGGTGCAGCCCTTCCTCGAGTACCCCGGGCGGTGGGCGGCGCTGCTGGCGCTCACCTCCAACCCCTCGGCCTCCGACTTTGAGGCGCTGCCGCTGGCCAGCGGCAGGAAGCTCTACGAGCAGGTGCTGGCCACCTCTGCCGCGTGGGGCACGGCGGACAACACCATGTACGTGGTGGGCGCCACCCAGGCGGCCATGCTGGCCGACATTCGCCGGCTGGTGCCCGAGCACTTTCTGCTGGTGCCGGGCGTGGGCGCGCAGGGCGGCAGCCTGCACGAGGTGGCCACGCACGGCCTGAACCGCCGCTGCGGCTTGCTGGTCAACGCCTCGCGCAGCATCCTCTACGCCGACGGCGGCGAAAAATTTGCCGCAGCAGCAGGGGAGCAAGCCCGCGAAATGCAGCGGCAAATGGCCGCCTATCTGCAATAGTTAACACACTTTATAGGGTTAAGTATATTTAACAAGCACCTCGCAACCTACACGCCTATTTTTGGTACTTTTGTCAGGCGCCACGCGGCGCTTAAACAAAACACAAACTATGGCAGACACTAAAATCAGAGTTGGCATAACGCAGGGCGATATAAACGGCATCGGCTACGAGGTTATACTGAAAACGCTGGCCGACCCGCGCATTGTGGAGCTGTGCACCCCCGTGGTGTACGGCTCGCCGAGGGTGGCCGCCTACTACCGCAAAACGCTGCACGGCCTTGAGAACTTCAGCTTCAACGCCATCCGCTCTGCCAGCGAAGCCAACAGCAAGCGCGCCAACATCATTAGCGTGATGAGCGACGAGGCCAAGGTGGAGCTGGGCAAGCCCTCGAAGGAGGCGCTACAGGGCGGGCTGGCGGCGCTCAGCGCGGCGGTGCAGGACCTGAAGGACGGCAAAATTCAGGCGCTGGTAACCGCGCCGCTCAGCAAGCAAAGCGTGCAGGAGTGCAGCTTCCCCGGGCACACAGAGTTTTTGATGTCGGCCTTCGGCGCCAAGGAGGAGCTGCGGCTGTTTGTGTGCGACACCTTGCGCGTGGCGCTGGCCACGGGGCACACCCCGCTGGCCAAAGTCCCCGCCGCGCTGACCAAAGAGTTGCTGCTGCGCAAGCTGCGCCTGCTGAACGACACGCTCAAAAAAGACTTTTTGGTGAACAAGCCCCGCATCGCCGTTTTAGGGCTGAACCCCCACGCCGACGACGGCGCGGCGGCGGCAGACGGCTCGGAGGAGCAGCAGGTCATCATTCCGGCGGTGACGGAGGCCATCAAAACGGGCATTCTGGCCTTTGGCCCCTACGCCGCCGAAGACTTCTTCAACGCCGACAGCGCCCGCTTTGACGGGGTGCTGGCGCTGTACCACGACCAAGGCATTGCGCCCTTCAAGGTGTTTGCAAGGGGCCAGGGCGTGAGCTACACCTGCGGCCTGCCCGTCATCCGCACCTCTCCGGTGCACGGCCCCACCTACGATATTGTGGGCGCGGACAAGGCCTCGCCCGATTCATTTCGCGCTGCGCTGTACTTGGCCTGCGACGCCTACAAAAACCGAAAAGAGTACGCCGAAATGACCAAAAATCCTCTTCCAAACGCAAAGTTTGTTGCCGAAAAACAGTAGAGACTTGATAAACATACGATGTACGAATACGTAAAAGGTGCGCTGGCTGAACTAACTCCCACCTGCGCCGTGGTAGAAGCGGCGGGGGTGGGCTACTTTGTGAACATATCGCTGCAAACCTACACGAAGCTGGCCGACAGCAAGGAGGCCCGGCTCTACCTCCACCAGCAGGTGCGCGAGGACGCCCACGTGCTCTACGGATTTGCCGACAAGGACGAGCGCGAGCTGTTTCGCATGCTCATCAGCGTGTCGGGCGTTGGCGCAGGCACCGCCCGCATCATGCTGTCGTCGCTAAGCAGCAGCGACCTCACCACGGCCATTGCCACGGGCAACGTCGCCGTGCTCAAGAGCATCAAGGGCATCGGGCTGAAAACGGCAGAGCGCATAGTAGTTGACCTAAAGGGGAAGTCGCTGAAGGCGGGCGCCACGGTGGAGCTCGGCGGCGCTTTGGCCACCGCCGCCAAGGAGGCCACCGCGGCCTTGCTGGCGCTGGGGTTCCCGAAGGCCGCGACGGAGAAGGCGGTAGAGGCCTCGTCCAAGCAAAGCAGCCAGCAAAGCGTGGAAGACCTGATACGAGGCGCATTACAACGACTTTAAACTTTTAGCATTTTGACCACCACTCATCGTCTTCTGCTCACGTGCTTACTTACGGCTATCCTTGTGGTAACAGCGATGAAGGGCAGCGCAGCTCCTTCGGAGGATGACCGGCAGTGGCAGCCGGCGGCGAGCGAATCGGATAGCTACGACATAGAGTACGACGAGCGAAGCAAGCTGTACACGTTCTACCGCAGGGATCAGGGCAAGCACGGCACGCCGGCAAAGGTGATGAACAGCGACGAGTACCGCCGCTACAAGTTCGACAACGCGCTGCACGAGGCGTGGGTTAGCCGCCGCAGCGCCGAAACGGGCAGCTCCCTGCGCAGCGGCGAGGGCAGCGCCTCGAAGCTGATACCCGACCTGAAGCTCAACTCGAAGCTGATGAGCAGCCTGCTGGGCAGCGACGTGGTATCGTTCAACATACAGGGCATGGCAGAGGCCATCTTCGGCTACAACTGGTCGCGCACCGACAACCCCACCACCCCTGAGGAGTACCGCTCGCGCGGCGCCTTCGACTTCAAGGTCAACATGCAAATCAACGCCTCCGGCTCCATCGGCGACCGCATCAAAATAGACTTCATCAACAGCACCGGCCTGACCTTCAACTTCCAAGATCTGGTAAAAATCAACTACCAAGGCAACGAGGACGACATCATCCAGAAAATAGAGGCGGGCAACGTAAGCCTGCCCCTGTCTGGCTCGCTGATTACCGGCAGCCAGAGCCTGTTCGGGTTCAAAACCGAGCTGAAGTTCGGCCACCTGACCATTGAAGGCGTGCTCTCGGAGCAGCAGGGGCAGTCGTCCACCATCAACGTGAAGGGCGGGGCGCAAACCACGCTGTTCGACATTTCGGTGGACAAGTACGACGCCAACCGCCACTTTTTTTTAGCGCACTACTTCCGCAGCCAGTACGACAATGCGCTCAAGTTCCTGCCGCTCGTGCAGTCGGGCATTACCATCAAGCGCCTTGAGGTGTGGATTACGAACCGCCACAACCGCATTGACAACTCGCGCAACATCATTGCGCTCGACACCCTGGGGGGCGGCGGCGGCTTGCCCAGCAACACGAGCAACGAGCTGTACCGGCAGCTCAAGGGCAACGAGGCGGCGCGAAACATGGCCACCACCAACGCCGAGATGCAGCGG
>JAITMY010000197.1 GCA_031290755.1 Prevotellaceae bacterium | reverse complement strand
CCGCTGCCCGAAGGCGAGTGGTACACCTCCGCCTTCGACGGCAAGCAAAAGAAAACCCTTGGGCAAAAAAATATGGACTACTTGGTAACCCGCTACAAAACCAACGCCATACCGTACTTCGCCATCCTCAACAGCAGCGGCGCACCGCAGGGAGCGCCCATAGGCTACACCTCCGGCACCGATAAGTTCATCGAATTTTTAAGCGAGGGGAATTAGCGCCTACCGATTGTCCCCAACCCCAATGAACCTGTCTGCATCGTTCTTGAACAGGAGGTTGAACGTGGTTAGGCTGCCGTAGATGCGCGTGATGTACTGCTCCATGTCCACCTTTTCTTCGTCGGTGAGCTTGGCGTGGGCGTTGATTTTTTGCTCCAGCGTGCGCAGCCGGTCGCGCAGCATCACCACCTTGTGGAAAAATGCCTCCAGCGGAATTTCCTTTTCCTTGTGGGCGGTGCAGTCGCTGGGGTACAGCACCATGCGGCCACCGTTCCAGCGGCTGCCCATTTCCACCTTCTGCGAAATGTCGCTGAACCTGTTGAGCACCTTCACTAGGCTCTTCTCTATGCGCTCGTAGGTGGCCATGTCCGAGGGGGTTTCGGTGGCCTCCACCACCGTCAAGCCGTCGTAGTCGCGGTTGAGGGTTTTGGCCCCGCTTTCCCAAAACACGATTTCGTAGGCGTCGGAGCGCACCTGTATCACCACGCCCTGACCAAACTGGGGATGCTCCACGCGGGAGCCAATACCTAATGTTTCCATGGGTACGTTATTTTCAAAGTGAGAAATTACCTGATTGGCTGCACGGCTACTTTACCACCTCGCTGCGGATGTCCTCAATGGCCTTGCCGATGCTCTGTAGCTGCTGGGGCGACAGCGATGTCTCCACCTTGTCGAACTCGCTGACAACGGGGGCCAGCAGGGTCAGCAGGTCGGCCACTTCGGGCACGTCCGCCTGCTTTTGGATGAGCGCCTTCAGCGTTTCGAGCGACTGCTTCTGGTTGGCCACCACCTGTAGCATATCCTCCTGCTTGGCGCTGTAGGTGGTAGCGTGCGTGGCGATGTACAGCCCCTCTACCCACGTGCCGACAAGCACCTGTAGCGACACGGCGTCCTTGCCGTTGTTCACCAGAAAGGCGTAGGTGTCGCGAAACGACTGCGAAATGATGCTGATGAGCGAGTCCTTGTTGTCGATGTTTTTTTCGACCTGATAGACCAAGCTGGCGTTTACGTTGGCGGACACTTGCAGCTCGTCCCCCAGCTTCTTCAGCACCTTCATGTAGTCCATTGCCGCCTGCGTCTGGTTGTAGGTGGTAACGTAGGCCAGGTCGGCGCCGTAAACGCCCACGTTGACGGCCTTTTTCGCCTCCGTGAGGTAGCGCTGGGCGCTGCCCACGGGGTTGGTGAGGTCAATGATGTAGGCTACCCCCGCACGGTTGATGAGGTTGGTAATCTCGTAGGCCGAGGGGATGGGGTACTCCGTCATCTCGCTCGCCACCTGCTCGGTGGTGATGCGCGACTTCTTGCCCGCCCCGTCGCCGCACGAGGGGGCTACTACTGCTGCCGTGCAAAGCACCGCGATGTTAACTGCTAACGTTCTTGTTTTCATAGGTAAAAGCTGTTTAATGTGCAAAAATAGATAAAAGTTTTCAATTTCCCAAAAAATAACGCGCAAAAATACGTATTTTTGCGCAATGTTACATCGACTACTTAAAAATAAGTGGCATTTTTTTTGCCTGACCCTTGCGCTGTCGGCCTTTGCCTGCGACGAGGAGTACGTTTGCCCCGTGCCGGACGTGGGGCACTTTTTGTTCGACGTCCGCATCTCCTCGCACGAGGTGATGACGGGCACGCTGAAGGCACACTTCGGCTACAAAGAGCACGGGGTGATGGTGTACCACTACTTCGACAAGGAGGTGTACGCCTTCGATGCCACCTGCCCCAACGATGCAGAGTGCATTGCCGGCGGCGTGGTGGCCTTTGACGGCGCGGGCAAGGCCACCGGCACCTGCCAGCGCTGCAAGGCGCAGTACAACCTGATGGACGGCAAGCACGCCAGCAAAAAGCTCAGGCTGCGCCAGTACGCGGCAAACCCGATGCCCAACGCTACGGACTACTACCAAGTGAGCAACTAAACCATAACGCCGACAAACCACGGAAACTATGCAGAACATCATTCATCTTTTACCCGATAGCGTGGCCAACCAGATTGCTGCGGGGGAGGTGGTGCAGCGCCCGGCCTCGGTGGTGAAGGAGCTGGTGGAGAACGCCGTGGACGCCGGCGCCGGCGCCGTGAGCGTGGTGCTGAAGGACGCGGGGCGAACGCTGATTCAGGTGGTGGACAACGGCGGAGGCATGAGCGAGGTGGACGTCCGCCTCGCCTTCGAGCGCCACGCCACATCGAAAATCCGCTCGGCCAACGACCTGTTCCGCCTGAGCAGCTTCGGCTTCCGCGGCGAGGCGCTGGCCTCCATTGCCTCCATTGCCGAGGTGGAGGTGAAAACCCGCGTGCCGAGCGACGAGGTGGGCACGCACCTCGTCATCCACGGCTCGGAGGTGCGGCAGCAGGAGCCGGCGAGCTGCCCCGCGGGAACGTCCATCGCGGTGAAAAACCTCTTCTACAACGTCCCCGTGCGCCGCAAGTTTTTGAAGGCCGACAGCACCGAGCTGCGCCACATTGACGCCGAGCTGAAGCGCGTGGCGCTGTGCCACCCCGCGGTGGCCTTCACGCTGTGGCGCGACGGCGCAAAGGAGCTCGACCTGCCCGCGGTGGCCTCGCCCAAGCAGCGCATCGTGGCCACCTTCAGCGGCAGCAAGGCGGTGAAAAGCCTGATTGAGCTCGACACCAAAACGCAGGTGGTGAGCATACAAGGCTACGTATCGACCCCCGAAAACGCCGCCAAGGAGCAGGAAAAGCAGCTGCTGTTTGTCAACGGCAGGTTCTTCCAGAGCGCCTACCTCCGCAGCGCCGTGCTGCGCGCCTACGAGCAGCTGCTGCCGCAGGGCTTGTTCCCCTCGTACTTCATCTACCTCACCGTTGAGCCTAACAGAATTGACGTAAACATCCACCCCACCAAGACCGAAATAAAGTTCGAGGACGAGCAGGTGATATGGCAAATTCTCAACGCCACCGTGCGCGAAGCCATCGGCAAGTATGCGCTGGCGCCCACCATCGACTTCGAGCGCGGCAGCATTATCGACATCCCCGCGCTGCGCCGCGGCACCGTGGCCACCGCCCCGCAGGTGGCCACCGACCCCAGCTACAACCCCTTCAGGGAGCAGGCGAGGCCACCCCAGGGGCCGCGCGACTGGCAGAAGCTGTACGACGGCATCGCCCTGCACGACCACCCGTTTTTTCGGAGCGAGGGCAGCGAAAAGCTCACCATTTCGTCCAACATGAACGCCGCCGGAGAGGAGGAGCCAGCGCTTCAGAGCAAATTCTTTCAGCTCAAGGCGAAGTACATCCTCACGCCGGTGAAGTCCGGCCTCATGGTGGTAGATCAGGCACGGGCGCACCGGCGGGTGCTGTACGAGGCGCTGCTGCAAAGCATCGGCGACGTGCAGCCCGCGCAGCGCGAGCTGTTCATGCACACCGTGGCGCTGCCGCCCGCCGACCACGCCCTGCTGCTCAGCGTGGCCGATGACCTGCTGCCTATGGGCTTGGAGCTG
>JAITMY010000190.1 GCA_031290755.1 Prevotellaceae bacterium | reverse complement strand
AGCCAAGCTGCGGCCTTTGGTCAGGAGCTCAAGGCTTACGTCGGCAACCCTGCCTCCCTCTGTTTCGCAATATACAAATACGTTGTTCATGTTTTTTGATAGTGTTGTTGTTTGCTGCTATAAATGTAAACCCCTCCATCACCCAATGGTGTGGTTGGCGATGAGCTCCTGCACCAAGCCCTCTACGTCGGCATCGGCAGCGGTCAAGCGCTTTGCTTCTTTGGCCTGAAAAACGATGTTCTCTATTTTCTTCACCTTGGTGGGTGAGCCGGAGAGGCCAAGCTGCGCCTCGTCGCCGCCCACGTCGGCTGCGCCCCACTCGGTGATGCGCAGCGCGTCGGTGTAGTAGGCCGAGGGAGTTTCCTTTTGCTCGGTGGCGGTGCGGGCGTGCTTGTACCGCATCAGCTGCTTAGCGTTGCGCGGGCGGCAGGCCGCTGCGGAGCCGTGCACCGTAACCACGGCGGGGAGCGAGCTGCTCACGGTTTCCACGCCGTGCTCAAGGCGGCGCTTTACCACCATCTCCTTGCCGTCGCACGAAATGATTTCTTCGGCGTAGGTAATCTGCGGCAGGTGCAGCTTCTCGGCCACCTGCGGCCCCACCTGCGCCGTGTCGCCGTCAATCGCTTGGCGACCGGCGATGATGAGGTCGGGCTGCATCTTAGCAATGGCGCGGGATAGCGCGTAGGAGGTGGCCAGCGTGTCGGCGCCGGCAAACTTGCGGTCGGTGAGCAGCACTCCGCCGTCGGCGCCGCGAAACAGCCCCTCGCGGATGATGTCGGCGGCGCGACCCGGCCCCATCGTGAGCAGCTGCACTGTGCTGCCGGCAAGCCTGTCTTTCAGGCGTAGCGCCTGCTCCAGCGCGTTCAAGTCTTCGGGGTTGAAGATGGCGGGCAGCGCAGCGCGGTTCACCGTGCCGTCTTCCTTCATCGCGTTTTTGCCCACGTTGCGCGTGTCTGGCACCTGCTTGGCCAGCACCACTATTTTTATTGGCTTTTGCATAGCTATTGGCTTATGTGTTTTATTAATGTTGACCGATGATATTAATGGCGCTACGCCTGAACGGTGCCGCCGCCAAAGTTCATTGGCAGGGGCGGTATCCCTCCGTGCTTTACTTCGATGGCGCCGTTGGCCTGCTCGTACTTCTGAACGTTGTCCTGTAGGGCGCTCAGGAGGCGCTTGGCGTTTTCGGGCGTGAGGATGATGCGGCTCACCACCGGCGCCTTTGGCAGCGCGGGCATCATGCACACAAAGTCGATGATAAACTCCGACGTGGAGTGCGTAATGATGGCAAGGTTCGAGTAGCTGCCCTTGGCTACGTCCTCTTTAAGCTCAATGCTTAGCTCGTTTGGCTGTTGTTGCTGTTCCATGTGTTGTCTAAAATGTTAATAGTAAATGCTATACATAATTTTCAGTAAAATTAGAGGCGTAAAAATACAAAAAAAAATTAGTTCACACGATTTTTCAAGCTTTTTTTTACGAACAGGAGAAGAAATCCAACCAGCGCCGCAGCCAGCAGCAGGGCGCCGCCCCACAGGCCAAGGCCAACGCTGAAAAAGTTGCCGCCCATGCCTACCAGCGCACCGGCAATGCCCACGGCAATGGCGCACAGCGGGGGGGTAAGGCTTTCGCGGCGAAGCATTTGCAGCGCCCGCCGGCGGGGGTAGCCCACGGCGCGGTACAGCGCCAGCTCGCCGCCCCGCATCAGGAGGTTCTTGCGCACCGCCACGGCGAGGCCTGCCACGCCCAGCAGCAGGCTCAGCCCGCCCAGGGTCATGAAGATGGTGAGATAGGTGTCCGCTACGCTGTTGAACGCCCGGAGCCTGTCTGCCGTGGAGGACAGGCGCACGCCGTAGTCGCTCAGCGCGGTGGCCAGCAGCTGGGCTACCTGCCCGCGCTGCGCCTCGGAGGCCTTGACGAGCAGCACTTCGCTGCCAGTTACCTCCGGCCAGATTTCGGCAAAGAGGCGCCGGTCGAGGAGGATGCTACCCTGAAAGACGGAGCTTTTGAGCGTGCCCATGAGCAGCACCGCTGCCGTTCGCCCGCCGCCAAGGTCGTAGCGGAGCGTGTCGCCCAGCCGCAACCCCAAGCCCCACGCGAGCGTGGTGGCGTCCACGACGGCGGGGATGGCCTCGCCCCGGCGCTGCTGCATGGCGCGGAAAAAGTCAGCTCTGCCGAGCGGCTCCAGCGACTGCTCCACCTCAAAGCGGCTGCCGGCCAGCGCCTGCATGTCCACGCCGAGGGCGGTGGGGGTGTTCACCCTGTTGAGGTTGAGGCAGCTGGCATCGTCGGCGGCGCGGCGCAGCAGCTGTAGGGTTTCGACGTCGGCGGGCAGGTCGGCCAGCGCCAGCTTGGCACGCCCCGCGCGGGTGGCGAGGCTGTGGTAGATGGGCACCGTGCTTTCGCACCAGAGCGCGTAGCCGCCCGTTTCCCCTTGCAGCTGCGCCTCGTCCGAGAATCCCGGACGGTTTAGCCCCACGGAGAAAACGACGAACACGCCGAGGGCGAGCGTGAGGAAGGACAGCCGGGCGTTCTTTTGGTTGGCGGCGAGGGTGGCGCACGTCAGCTTGCGGGGGCAGAGGGCGCCCGCGGCGCTTTTGCGGCGGATGAGGTAGCTGCCCCACAGCGCCGCCACGCCGATGCAGGCCGCGCCGGTGCACACCGACAGGGCGGTGGAGCGGACGGTGAGGAGGTTGGCCGCGATAGCCGCTAGGGTGAGGGCGGTGGCCGCCGCTGCCCGCAGCGGGAGTGGGCGGTGGCGGTGCGTGCGCCTCCGGCGGGTGGGGGCGCTGCCGAGCTCTCTCCGGCAAAATTTTCTCACGGAGAAGTTCAGCGCGGCGTACGACAGGCAGATGCCGAAGGCCAGCCCTGCGAGCGCCGCCCCTGCGCTGAAGGAAAGCGCGATGGCGCTGGTGTGGGTAGCGCCCTGCCAGAGGGTGCTGAGCAGCTGCGTGGACAGCCCCGCGTAGAGCAGCCCTGCGGCCACGCCGCCAGCGGAGGAGGCCACAGCGGTGGGCATGGCCTCGCGCCACAGCAGCTGCGCGAGGCGCCGCCGTGGGTAGCCCAGCGCAGCGAGGAGGCGCAGCTCGCCGCGGCGCCGGTAGAGCATCTCCGAAAGGGGCGCCAGCATGAGCATCACGGCGGCTACGATGATGAAAAAGCCCAGGGAGAGGAACAGGCTTGAGAAGTCCACCACCCCGCTTCGGGCGGCCAGCAGCCCCTGCTCGCGGGGGTGGATGAGCTGCACGCCGAACATGTCGGGGCGCAGCGCCTCCGTGCTTGGCGCGGGGCTGCCAATGCGCACCGCCGTGGCGTCGCCGTAGGCGTTGCCCCAGCGGGAGGCCACGGCGCCGTAGGCCACAAGCGCCTTGGGGGTGTTGCGGTACAAGTCCCAGTAGCGCTCGTCCTCCTTGGTGATGCGCTGCATGTCGATGGGCAGGTCGCTGTCCCAGTCGGTGCAACTTTCTACCTC
>JAITMY010000102.1 GCA_031290755.1 Prevotellaceae bacterium | reverse complement strand
ACACAAAATGACATCTCAGCAAATCCGACAAACCTTTTTTGATTTCTTTCGGTCAAAAGAGCATCTTATTGTACCGTCAGCACCGATGGTTGTAAAGAATGACCCCACACTGATGTTTACCAACGCAGGTATGAACCAGTTCAAGGACTATTTCTTCGGCAACGCCAAGCCACCACAAGCACGCATTGCCGACACGCAGAAATGCCTCCGCGTTAGCGGCAAGCACAACGATTTAGAGGAAGTAGGACACGACACCTACCACCACACTATGTTCGAAATGCTTGGTAATTGGTCGTTTGGCGACTATTTCAAAGCCGAAGCCATCGACTGGGCATGGGAACTGCTTACTCAATGGTACAAAATCCCTGCGGACGTCCTTTATGCCACCGTCTTTGAGGGCGACCCCGCCGGCGGCGTGGAGCAGGACGCCGAGGCGCTGGCGCTGTGGCGGCAGCGCCTACCCCCGTCGCACATCATCTTTGGCAACAAAAAAGATAACTTCTGGGAGATGGGCGACACCGGCCCCTGCGGCCCCTGCACCGAAATCCACGTGGACTTGCGCCCCGACAGCGAGCGCAGGGCGGCGGACGGCGCTGCGCTGGTGAACCAAGGCACGCCCACCGTGATTGAGATATGGAACCTTGTCTTCATCCAGTTCAACCGCAAGGCCAACGGCAGCCTTGAGCCGCTGCCGGCCAAGCACGTGGACACGGGCATGGGCTTCGAGCGCCTGTGCATGCTGCTGCAAGGCAAAACGAGCAACTACGACACCGACGTGTTCCAGCCCATCATTGGCCGCATCGCCGAGCTTTGCGGCCAGCGCTACGGCAGCGACCCCAAGCGCGACGTGGCCATGCGCGTGGTGGCCGACCACCTGCGCGCCGTGAGCTTCTCCATTGCCGACGGGCAGCTGCCGGGCAACGTAAAGGCCGGCTACGTCATCCGCCGCATCCTGCGGCGGGCCGTGCGCTACGGCTTCACCTTCCTCGGCTTCAGCGAGCCGTTCCTCTGCAAGCTGGTGCCCGTGCTGGTGCAGCAAATGGGCGCGGTGTTCCCCGAGCTGGCCGCCCAGCAAGAGCTGGCGGAAAAGGTGATTGCCGAGGAGGAGGGCGCCTTTCTGCGCACCCTCGAGGTGGGCATCCGCCTGCTGGAGGCTGAGGTGGAGAAGCTACAGCAGGCCGGCAAGTCGCAAATCGACGGCCACACCGCCTTTGTGCTCTACGACACCTACGGCTTCCCCTACGACCTCACCGAGCTTATGGCCCGCGAAAAGGGCTTCACGGTTGACCAGCCGCAGTTTGAGCGTGCGCTGGAGGAGCAGAAAAGCCGCAGCCGCAACGCCGCCGTGGTGGAAACCGGCGACTGGATTACCGTGGGCGAGGCCTCCTCGGCGCAGCCCGCGCACCGCTTTGTGGGCTACGACGGCTGCGAGGCCGACGCCCGCCTGCTGCGCTACCGCAAGGTCAAGAGCCGCGGCAAGGAGCTCTACCAGCTGGTGCTCGACGCCACCCCCTTCTACGGCGAAAGCGGCGGGCAGGTGGGCGACGTGGGCTACCTGCAATGCGGCGAGGAGCGCGTGGCCATCGTGGGCACCCAAAAGGAAAACAACCTCACCGTGCACCTCGCCGAGCAGCTGCCCGGCAAGGTAGCCGCCCCGCTGCACGCCGTGGTGGACGCGGACAAGCGCACCGCCACCGCCAACAACCACTCCGCCACCCACCTGATGCACTTCGCCCTGCGCGAGGTGCTGGGCAAGCACGTGGAGCAAAAAGGCTCGATGGTGTCGCCCGCAGGCCTGCGCTTCGACTTCTCCCACTTCCAAAAAGTTACCGACGATGAGCTGACCCGCGTGGAGCAGCTGGTGAACAAGCTCATCCGCCGCAACTCCCCGCTGGTGGAGCACCGCGGCGTGCCCATGAGCGAGGCCAAAAAGCTGGGCGCCATGGCGCTCTTCGGCGAAAAATACGGCGACAGCGTTCGCGTAATTCAGCTGGGCAGCTCGGTGGAGCTGTGCGGCGGCACGCACGTGCAGGCCACAGGGCAGATAGGGTTGTTCAAGGTAGTATCCGAGGCGGCGGTCTCCGCGGGCGTGCGCCGCATAGAGGCCGTTACAGGCGAGGGCGCCGAAAAGATGCTATACTCCCTGCAAAACATGGTCAAGGAGGTGAGCGCCTTTTTCAACAACACGCCCAACCTTGTAGCCGCCATCAAGAAAACCATTGGCGAAAACGCCGAGCTGCAAAGGCAGGTGGATGCGTTCATGAAAGAGCACCTCGCCAGCCTCAAGGCCGAGCTGCTTAGCCGCGCGGTGGACAAGGAGGGCTACCGGCTGGTGCAGCTGCAAATGAACATGCAGCCCGACGCCCTCCGCGAGCTGGCCACCCAGCTGCGCAGCGCCGCGCCCGACATCGTGCTGGCCGCGGCCAGCCTCTACGCCGACAAGCCCCTGCTGGCGCTCGCCCTCGGCGACGACTTGGTGAAGCGCGGCCTCAACGCCTCCGCCATTGTGCGCGAGGCCGCCAAGCTAATGGAGGGCAGCGGCGGCGGGCAGCCGTTTTTCGCCACCGCCGGAGGCAAAAACAAGGATGGCCTCAACGCCGCCCTGCAAAAAATGCTGGAGCTGCTGTAACCGCAACCGAACCACACGCTATACATGGAACTCTCCAAGGAAATCAAGCGGCGGCGCACCTTCGCCGTGATTGCGCACCCCGACGGCGGCAAAACTACCCTCACCGAAAAGCTGCTGCTGTTCGGCGGCGCCATCCACGTGGCCGGCGCCGTGAAGTCGAACAAGATTAAGCGCGGCGCCACCTCCGACTTCATGGAGATTGAGCGGCAGCGCGGCATCTCGGTGGCCACCTCCGTGATGGGCTTCGAGTACCGCGGCTTGCAGATTAACATCCTCGACACGCCCGGCCACGAAGATTTTGCCGAGGACACCTACCGCACGCTCTCCGCCGTGGATAGCGCCATCGTGGTCATCGACGCCGCCAAGGGCGTTGAGGCGCAAACCCGCAAGCTGATGAGCGTGTGCCGGATGCGCAGCACGCCCGTCATGGTATTTGTCAACAAGTGCGACCGCGAGGGGAAGGATGCCTTCGACCTGCTTGACGAGGTGGAGCGCGAGCTACACATCAAAACCCTGCCGCTCACGTGGCCTGTTGGCATGGGCAGCACCTTCAGGGGCGTGTACAGCCTCTACCGGCGCACGCTGAGCCTGTTTACGGCGCAGGACAAGCAGCGCATCGACCACGAGGTGGTGGAGTTCAGCGACATCGCCTCGCCTACGCTGGAGGCGCACATCGGCAAGCTCGCGCCCAAGCTGCGCGAGGACGCCGCCCTGCTGCAAGGCGTGTACCCCTCGTTCAGCGTAGGCGAGTACCTCGCAGGGGGCACCGCGCCGGTGTTCTTCGGCTCGGCGCTCAACAACTTTGGCGTGAGGGAGCTGCTCGACACGTTCTGCGAAGTCGCCCCCTACCCCCGCCCCGCCCTCACCGACATGCGCACGGTTGACCCCTTCGAGGAGAAGCTGACAGGCTTCGTCTTCAAAATTCACGCAAACCTGGACCCCAACCACCGCGACCGGCTGGCCTTCCTCAAGGTGTGCTCTGGCACCTTTGAGCGCAACAAGCCCTACTACCACGTGCGGGGCGACCGGACAGTGCGCTTCACCAGCCCCAGCGCCTTCATGGCCGAGAAGAAAACGGTGGTGGACGAGGCCTACCCGGGCGACATCGTGGGGCTGCACGACACCGGCATGTTCAAAATCGGCGACACGCTCACCGAGGGCGAAAAGATGAGCTTCAAGGGCATCCCCAGCTTCTCGCCCGAGCTGTTTCGCTACATCGACAACGCCGACCCCATGAAGGCCAAGCAGCTCACCAAGGGCGTTGACCAGCTCATGGACGAGGGCGTGGCGCAGCTGTTCACCAGCACGCTCAACGGGCGCAAAATCATTGGCACAGTGGGGGCGCTGCAATTCGAGGTCATCGAGTACAGGCTGGAGCACGAGTACGGCGCAAAGTGCCGCTGGGAGCCGCTTTCGCTGCACAAAGCCTGCTGGCTGGCGAGCACCAACAGGGAGCAGCTGGCGGACTTCATGCTGCGCAAGCACACTAACATGGCCACAGACAAGCACGGGCGCGACGTCTATTTGGCCGACTCCGCCTACGCCCTGCAAATGGCTCAGGAAAAATTTCCTGACATCAAGTTCTACTTTACGAGTGAATTTTAGAAGGAAACTTTAATGTTTACACTATGACATAAAAACAAGATAAATCCTTTTTAGGATAGACATACAAAAGCGTTAAGCTTTAATTTTTGCTGCTGAAATCTGGAAAATTTCAAAGTATGGCAGGAATGAAGTGTAACGTTCACGAGCGATCGTGGACTTTACTCATTATTTGCCATACAAGGTATTCCAGAGCCTCAGCAGCAAGTAAAAGTTTAGTTCACGTTTTTTATGCGCCTACCTCAACAACTCCAACGCCCCCTGCGGCATTAGTAAGGATAAAAAAAATTACACTCATGTACAATACAACCAAGCTGCGTTTACAGCGCCTAAAAATGGCGGCAGTGCTGGCTGCCGCCGTTGGGCTGATGGCTATTTTCTGCCGATACGCCGGCAGCTGCACCGTATGCAAAGCGTTTAAGAACGCTACCGCAGGCAGCGCTCGCGCCACCCCTACGCCGGAGAAGTAGCAGGCACATCAAAAAATCCCAGCCCGTGAAGGTTTTCGATAAACTTCACCAGATAGCCGTCCTCTACGAGGGGCCACTGGAAGCCGAGCCGCAGCAACACCTGTAGCGTGTACTTGTTTTGCGCGGCAATGGGAATTACCGTATCATCCGAGGCCGTGTTGTAGGCAATGAGCGGCGACAAGTACTTTGCTTTGGCGGCATCTTGCGCTGTTTGTGCAAACGCTTTCCTGAATTCTTCCTGCTCGCAGGCCTCCACGCGCAGCCCGCGCTCGTTCATGACGTGGATAACATCGGCAAGCAAAACAAGGTGGGTGTTGTAGGGGTGGAACAGGCAACATGCGCGTGGCGTTTGCGCCAGCTGAAGCATGGCCGAGGCGGTTGTATCAATAGGCGTTATTTCGGTTGGCTGCTCCAAATCGCGGTAGGCAATTTTACCGATAACGTGGTTGGCCTTCAGCTGCCCAATGAAGTTGTTGGTGTTGAAGTTAATTTGAAACTCGCCGTCGGCATTACGCGCCATGAGGTTTCCGGCGCGCATTACTTTTGCATCAAGCCCTTCGGATGCCGCTTCGAGCACTATACGCTCGGCCAAAAACTTACTGTGAACGTATTTGTTGGCGGTGTCCTGCCCGAAGTAAAGCATCTGCTCGTCTATCTTTATATCGGGCGAAGGGGCGCCGTTGATGCTGTCGCCGGCCACGCTGGTGGTGGATATTTGAATATAGCGGCAGCCTTTTCTTTTGCAGAAGTCAACGCCTTTTTGCACGCCGCCGATGTTGATGTCTTCAATGTCGGTGCCGTGTGAAAAATGTTTTACGTTGGCGGCGCAGTTAATCACGGTATCAATGGGCGTGTCGTTCAGCTTTGCAAAGTCTTCCTCGCTGGTTACATCGCCATCAACAACAAACAGGCGCTTCCCGAAGTATTCGGCAAAGGTCTCGCTGAAGTAAAAAAACAACATATTGCGAAGGCGCTGCTCGGCGCTTACCAACTTGCGATTGCGCACAAGGCAGTAGATATTTCCTTCGTAAGCGGTGAGGTATTCGCGCAAAATATGAATGCCCAGAAAGCCGGTGGCTCCCGTTAAGAGTACGTTGCCGAGCGGGCGCTGCTGGCCGCTTCGGAAGGCCTCCAAGGTGTTTGCCTGAAGTAGCTTGTTTACCTTGGTGTAATCGTAGCTATCTACTTCGCTGTTGGCGGTGGTGTCTTTGGCCGATCGCGCTTTCGACTGCGCCAGCAAGGCCAGCGCGCGTGGGGTGGGGTTGGCAAATACATCGCCGTAGCTGATTTCATAGCTGTTTTTCTGCGCATCAACCGTTATCTGCGCCACCTGCAATGAGGTGCCTCCAAGCGTAAAGAAGTCGTCAATGGCGCTCACGCGGCTTAGTTGCAGTATGCCGGCAAACATTTTGCAAAATATGGCTTCGGCGGGCGAAGCGGGCGCCACATATTCGTGCTGCGATATGAATTGCGGGTCGGGTAAGGCCTTCGCATCAATCTTTCCGTTCGGCGTGTGGGGCATCTCTTGGAGCTGCATGTACGCCGTGGGAACCATATAGGCCGTCAGGGTTTTGGCCAGCCTGTCGTGCAGCTCGTCGGCGCTAATTTCGCGCTCAGCCGTGTACCATGCGCAAAGATGGTCTTGCCCGTTCAGCTTGCGCACCTTTATAACGCACTGCTTAATTTCAGGCGCTGCGGCCAGCGTATTTTCTATTTCTCCCAGCTCTATGCGCAGCCCCCGCAGCTTTATTTGCCCGTCGTTACGCCCAAGTATAATCACCTCTCCGCCGGGCGTCCATTTGGCAAGGTCGCCGCTTTTGTAGTAGCGCACGCCGTCGCGCTCCGCAAAGCGCACGGCGTTGAGCTCGGGGCGGTTCCAGTAGCCTGCGGCAACGCCCTTGCCGCCAATCCACAGCTCGCCCACTGCGCCAATGGGCAGCGGATGCCCGTCGATGTCCATCACCTGCTCTACGGTGCCGCCGATTGGTGCGCCTACGGTAATGATGCTGCCGCTGGATAGCTGCTGCTCGTTTGAGGCTATCGTGGCTTCAGTAGGCCCGTACATATTAATAATGTCTGCCTGACTAATTTTTCTTATCTTTTCGTATAGCCCTGCCGGAAACTTTTCTCCGCCCTGCTCTATAATTTTGGCAGAGGCAAATACTTCGCGCAGCTCGGGGTATTGCAGGTACTCCTGCAAGCGTGCTGAGGTAAACATCAGCGCATTCGCTCCGGTTTTTTGGTATAGCTTGGCAAAGGGAATGGGCGTTTTGGCTTCTTCATCATTGGCCAGCACGAGCGAAAGCCCGTTCAGCAGCATGGAGAATGTGTCCAGCACAAATGCGTCGAACGATATGGTAGAGACAGACAGCAGCCTTGCCTTATGCTTGGCGCAGGCAAGGGCATGGGGCGTTTGCGAGGCCGCCGAAAGATACGTGGCAAGCCCCCCGTGGCGGAGCATTACCCCTTTGGGCACGCCGGTGGAGCCGGAGGTGTAGATAACGTAGCACAAGTCATCCGGGGTGATGGCCACGTTGGGGTTGGCGGCGTTTTCGCAGCTTATCAATTCGTCCACATCTACGCCGTTGGGGTAGGCGCCGGGGTTGTCTGTGATGGAGAACCGCGCATTGCTGTCGTTGATGTAGTGCGAAATGCGGTCTTGCGGATAGTCGGGGTCAATGGGCAGGAACGCGCCGCCCGCCTTGATGATGCCGAGCATGGATACCAGCACCCTGCTGTCGCGGTGCAGGATGAGCGAAACGATGTCGCCTTTGCGCAGGCCTTTACTAAGAAGCGCATTGGCCAAGCGGTTGGCGCGTTCGTTCAGCTCGGCGTAGGTGAGCGTGGCGTCAGCGGCAATGAGCGCCGTGGCGTGGGGCGCTTCCTTTGCCCACTGCTCAAATATGGCCACGGGCGTGAGCGTATCCGGCACCTGTGC
>JAITMY010000162.1 GCA_031290755.1 Prevotellaceae bacterium | reverse complement strand
TTTGTAGTTGTTTAACATAGTGCTTTTTGTTAGATGTTGGTTACAAATTGGGGCGAAGGTAGCGAAAGTTTTTGAATTAGCAAGCATCGGGCGATTTTTCTTCGCAGAGGCTACGCGCCAGCACAAAAAGGTAGTCGGACAGGCGGTTAAGCAGCGGCAGCAGGTTGGGCGAGGCGGCGCCGTCGCGGCTGGTGAGGGCGACTACGAGGCGCTCGGCGCGGCGGCACACGCAGCGGGCCACGTGGGCTTGGGCGGCGGCGGGATTGCCGCCCGGCACTACGAAGCCCCGTAGGGGCGCCAGCGCGGCCTCAAGCGCATCTATTTCGCGCTCAAGCGCGGCAGTGGCGGCGGTGTCTATGGCCACGTCCTTGCAGCGGGCTACGGTGGCGGCGTGGCGCATCAGCTGCTGCTGCACGCCTTGCAGCACGCCGCGGGTGTGCTCCTCAAGCCCCTGCTGCACGGCGAGGAGGCCGAGGTGGGCGCTCAGCTCGTCGAGCGTGCCGTAGGCCTCCACGCGCAGGTCGGCCTTGCTCGTGCGCTCGCTGTTGCCGAGCGAGGTGAGGCCGAGGTCGCCGGTTTTGGTGTAAACTTTCACTCGTATTTTATCCCCAGATTCCAGAAGGTGAAGGCGCAGATGTCGGCAACCTCCTCAATGGACTTGGCGGTGGACTTGCCTGCGCCGTGCCCCGCCATGGTTGCGATGCGGATGAGGACGGGGTTGTGGCAGGTCTGCGCAGCCTGCATGGTGGCGGCGAACTTGAAGGAGTGGGCGGGCACCACGCGGTCGTCGTGGTCGGCGGTGGTGATGAGCGTTGCGGGGTAGCACGCGCCCGCCTTGATGTTGTGCAGCGGCGAGTAGCCGAGGAGGTAGCGAAACTCCTCCTCGCTGTCGCTTGAGCCGTAGTCGTCCGCCCACCCCCAGCCCACGGTGAACTTGTGGAAGCGGAGCATGTCCATCACGCCCACGGCGGGCAGCGCCACGCGGAACAGGTCGGGGCGCTGGGTCATGCAGGCGCCCACGAGCAGGCCTCCGTTGGAGCCTCCGGCGATGGCGAGCTTTTCGGGCGAGGTGTACTTTTCGCTGACGAGGTACTCGGCGGCGGCGATGAAGTCGTTGAACACGTTTTGCTTTTGCAGCTTGGTGCCGGCCTTGTGCCACTCGCTGCCGAACTCGCCGCCGCCGCGCAGGCAGGCCTCTGCGTAGATGCCGCCAGCTTCGAGGAAGAAGAGGTTGCGCACGCTGAAGCCCGGCGTCATGCTGATGTTGAAGCCGCCGTAGCCGTAGAGTAGGGTGGGGGTGGTGCCGCTGCGCGGCGTGCCCTCCTTGTAGGTGATGAACATTGGAATGCGGGTGCTGTCCTTGCTTTCGTACCACACCTGCTCGGTGATGTACTTGGCCGGGGTGATGCTCAGCTCGGTGGCCTTGTGCAGCGTGGCGGCGGGCACGTTGATGTTGGCAATGCGGTAGATGGTGGATGGCGTGGCGAAGGAGGAGAAGGAGTAGAACATTTCCGCCTCGCCCTTTTTACCGCTGAGGCTGCCTAAGGTGCCGATGCCCGGCAGCGCGAGCGGGGTTTTGCTGCCCCCGTCTTTGTCAAACACAAACAGCTGCGAGTAGGCGTTGTGCAGGTATTCGGCCACGAGCTTATCGCCCACCACCTCTACGGTGCGGAGCACGTCGTCGCCTTCGGGGATAATGGTTTTCCACTGCGGGCGCGCGGGGTTTTTGAGGTTAACGCACATCAGGCGGTAGCGCGGCGCCTCGTGGTTGGTGAGGATGTAGAGGTCGTCGCCAAAGTTTTCGACGGGCGTGAACTCGTAATCGAACGTGCTCGGCGTTATCTGCGCGAAACCCCCGCTTGTGGAGGGGGACTTCACGGCGAGGGTGTTGCCGTCCGTGCCGCCCGACACGTTGAGGATGAGGAAGCGCTCGTCGCTGGTGGTGGTGGCGTTGTGGTAGCGCAGCGGATTTTGCAGGTCGATATACACGAGGCGGTCTGCGGCCTGCGGCGTTCCCAGCTGGTGGTAGTACACCTTGTTGAACGTGTTTTGATCGGATAGGGCGCTGCCCTTCGGCGCGTCGTAGCCGCTGTAGTAGAAGCCGTCGCCCTGCCACGCAATGTAGGTAAACTTTACCCACTTCAGCACGTCGGGCAAGTCGTTTCCGTCAATGTCTTTCAGTCGGATTTCCTTCCAGTCCGAGCCTCCCGACGACAGCGTGTAGGCCACGTACTTGTTGTCGTTCGACACGCTGAGGCTGCCCACCGCTGTGGTGCCGTCGGCGGCGAGGGTGTTGGGGTCGAGGAACACGCGCCGCTCGCCGTCCAGCCCGTCGGAGACGTAGAGCACCGGCTGGTTTTGCAGGCCGTTGTTGCGGTACACGAAGTACTTGCCGCCGTGCCGCTGGGGGGTACCCTCTTTTGGGTAGTTCCAGACTTTTGTCAGCGCCTCCTTGAGCTTGCTGCGGAAGGGTATCTGCTCGAGGTAGCCAAACGTTACCTCGTTCTCGGCCTTCACCCAGGCGGCGGTGGAGTCCGAGCGGTCGTCCTCGAGCCAGCGGTAGGGGTCGGGCACCTGCGTGCCAAAGTAGCTGTCCACGTGGCCAACCTTTCTTGTTTCGGGGTACTTCACCCCGACGTTTTGCTGGCAGCCTGCTGCTGCGCATAGTGCGACGAGCGACACGATAGAAATTTTTTTCATGGTGAGGTTTAAAGATTAAGTACTAAGTGATGCATACAGAAATAGCGGCATGGCTAAGCTTGCAGATGCGAGCTTAGCGATACTCAAAATGCTGCTTGGCAAAAAGCTACGCGAGCTTGTTGACGTGCAGCGTGATGGCGCTTTTGAGGTTGCCGGCTTTATTCTTGTGAATAACGCTAATCTTGACCAGCTTGTCAAGCATGCTCGACACCTTGGGAAGCAGGGCCACGGCGGTAGCCTTGTCGGTGGTGTTGCGCAGCGCCTTCACAGCGTTGCGGGTTGTGCGGGCGTAGTAGCGGTTGTGCAGCCTGCGCTTCTCGTCTTGGCGAATCCTTTTGATTGCCGATTTAATGTTTGCCATATTTTCAGTCTTTTTGTTTTTAAAAAGTAGCCCATAGGAGAGTCGAACTCCTCTTTTCAGAATGAAAATCTGACGTCCTAACCGATAGACGAATGGGCCTTAATTTCTTTTTATGGGGTGCAAATGTAGCTTAAAATTTTTTTTTGTCAAAAAAAACATTGATTTTTTAGTGCTCTAAATAGGGTAGGTAGCCCCTGCCATTTTATAATATGGTGGAAATCAGCCGAAAATAAAAAACGCTTAGCTATTTTTATAGAGAAATATAGTTATCTTTGCAGGCATCAAACCGATAACATGGAGAGTGGATAGAAAAAATGGCTGAGAGAGACCCTATATTAATGGCAGACAATCAGGCGCTTACCCGCGCCGGTGCCCTGCACTTCATACGGAAGGCAGCGCCCGGCTGCCTCGTGCTGGAGGCCGACAGGAAGGCCACGCTTGTGCAGCGCTTAGTGCAGCACCCCAACGCGCTGGTGGTGCTCGACTACACGCTGTTTGACTTCATGCGGGCGCAGGAGCTAATCAACCTGAGCGCACGGTTCCCCTCGGCGCACATCCTGCTGCTCTCCGCGGAGCTGAGCGGCATGTTCGTGAAGCAGGTGGCCGTGGATGCCGACAATATCAGCTTGGTCTTCAAGGGCGATGCGGAGGATGAGGTAGTGGAGGCCATTCGGGCAGCGCTGCATGGCGAGCGCTACCTCTGCGCCCGCGCCAAGGAGCTGCTGAACACGGCGGAAGAGTCGCATGAAAAGGTACCCCTCTCCAAAACCGAAGTGGGGATTTTGCAGCTCATTGTGCTGGGCAAAAGTAGCAAGGAAGTGGCTGACATACGGTGCATTAGCCAGCACACCGTGGTGGCGCACCGCAAGAACATCTTCCGGAAGTTGGGGGTCAACACGGCCTACGAGGCCATTCGCTACGCCATGCGCATGGGCTTGGCGGATGCAGCCGACTACCAGATATAAAGTAGGGCAGGGTGAAAAAAAAATATTTGAAATGCTGCTTAATTACATGAAAAAGATTACTTTTGTTGCGCTCAAGCGGAGCAGTTTTAGGAAAAGGTGTATAATTAGGTGAGCTAATATGGCAATCAAGAGGAGTAAATTTCCCGGAGATAAGGTGCGCATCAAGGACATTGCCCGCGTGGCGAAGGTCTCGGTGGGCACCGTTGACCGCGTGATTCACAACCGTGGCGGGGTGTCGCTCGACAACCAGCAGCGCATTGAAAAAATCTTGAGCAGGATGGACTTCAAGCCGAACAAAATGGCGCAGCTGCTGGCCATCAAGAACGACTACAAGCTTGCCGTGCTGCTGCCCGAGTCAACGTATGGCGAATACTGGCTGGACGTTATCAAGGGCATCGGGCGGGCGGAGGAAGAGGTGGTGGACTTTCGCGTGAGGGTTGAAATCTTGCAGTTTAACCAGTACGATATCGCTTCGTTTAGCAAGGCGGCGCAGGAGCTGCAAAAGCTCAACCCCGACGGCGTGCTGATGGCGCCGTTTTTCAAGCGCGAGGTGCTGAAGCTGACCAGGGTGCTGGAAGACCGCAACATTCCGTTTGTGTTCATAGACTCCAACGTGGATGGGATAAACAGCCTTGCCTACTACGGGCCGCGGTCGTACCAGAGCGGCTACGTGGCGGCGAAAATGATGATGAGCAACCTCGAAAAATCATCGACCATTCTGCTGGTGGGCAACGCAGTAGGCTCCAACCAAACCGCCAAGCGGGAGGAGGGCTTCCTTGCCTACCTCGAAAAGTACTCGCTTGAGGCAGACTACAAAATACTGCGCGTTGACCTGCACGCTGACGACGACAGCAGAAACGAGGCGCAGCTCGCCGAGCTGTTTCGGAAAAACCACAACATACGGGGCATCATCATGTTCAACTCGCGCATACACTGCGTGGCTGACTTTTTGGAAAAGCACAAGCTGAAAAACATCCGCGCCATAGGCTACGACTTGCTCGACCGCAACGTGCGCTTCCTGAAAAACGGCGTCGTGGAGTGCATCATCGCGCAGCGCCCGCAGCTGCAAGGCTACTACGGCCTGATGGCGCTGGCCAAGTACCTTGCGTTTAACGAAACCGTTACGGCGCCGGTGTGCTACATGCCCATTGATATTTTGCTGAAAGAAAACATCGACGACTACAAGGTTTACCCGTTTGACGTGGATTGACCGAGCTACAGTATAGGCTACAAAATTATTTACTTAAAAAACAACTTTTATGAACCAGCTAAACAGAAAAACAGCCCCTGCGGCAAAGCTACGCCCCGAGCGCATCATACAGTTCGGCGAGGGCAACTTCCTTCGAGCCTTTGTGGATTGGATAGTGTTCAACATGAACGAAAAAGCCGCCTTCGACAGCAGCGTGGTGGTGGTGCAGCCCATTGAAAGCGGCATGGTGGACGCGCTCAACGCGCAGGACGGGCTTTACCACCTCAACCTGCAAGGCATTGACGCAGGCAAGCAGGTGGACAGCATCCAGCTGATAGACGTTATCAGCCGCGGGCTGAACCCCTACGCGCAGTTCGGCGAGTACCTGAAGCTGGCCGAAAACCCCGACATGCGGTTTGTCATTTCAAACACCACCGAGGCCGGCATCGCGTTTCGCGCCGAAGACAGGCTGGACGACAAGCCTGCCAAGTCGTACCCCGGCAAGCTCACCCAGCTGCTCTACCACCGCTTCAAAACCTTTAAGGGCGCGGCAGACAAGGGGCTTCTCATCATGCCCTGCGAGCTGATTTTTCACAACGGCGCAGAGCTGAAAAAGTGCATCGAGCTGTACATCGAGCAGTGGCAGCTGGGGGCGGAGTTCAAGGCGTGGTTTGAGGCCTCGTGCGGGGTGTACAGCACGCTGGTTGACCGCATCGTGCCGGGCTACCCCAAGGATAACATCGGCGAAATTCTGGCCAGAGTGGGCTACGAAGACAAGCTGGTGGTGAAGGGCGAAATCTTCCACCTGTGGGTGATAGAGGCGCCGGCGAGCGTGGCGCGGGAGTTCCCTGCGGACAAGGCGGGGCTGAACGTGCTGTTTGTGCCCAGCGAAAAGCCCTACCACGAGCGCAAGGTAACGCTGCTCAACGGGCCGCACACCGTCCTCTCGCCCGTGGCCTACCTGAGCGGCCTCGACACCGTGCGCGAGGCCTGCGAGCACGAGGTGATTGGCGCATTCGTGCGCCGCGTGATGTTCGACGAACTCTTGCCCACCCTGAATTTGCCGAAGGCCGAACTCGAAAAATTTGCCAACGATGTGCTCGACCGCTTCCGCAACCCCTTTGTGAAGCACTTCGTAACGAGCATCATGCTCAACTCGTTCCCCAAGTTCAAAACGCGCGACCTGCCCGGCCTGAAAATCTACTTAGCGCGCAGGGGCACGCTGCCAAAAGGGTTGGTGCTGGGCCTCGCCGCCATTTGCGTGTACTACCGCGGCGGCAAGCGTGGCAACGACACCATTACGCCCAACGACGACCCGCAGATACTCGACCTGCTCACTTCGCTCTGGGCAAGCAGCGACGCGGGCAAGGTGGCGCAAGGCGTGCTGGCTGCCCGCTTCATCTGGGGCGAAGACTTGAACGAGGTGAAAGGCCTCCCCGAGCTGCTCACCGCAAGCATCGACGCCATACTGCGCAAGGGAGCGATGGAGGCGGCGAAGCTGTAGAAAATCACGAATTACTAACTTTTAGATTATACAACTATGAACACATCGTAAACACACACAAGAGGAGCCGCTCGCAAGGCGAGGGGTTTTAAATACATATTAAAAGCGTTTGCTTTATCTTGCACTTGGAAACTTCGACGAATTCAAGACTAAATACCGCAAGAGTAAAGTGTAACGTTCACGAGAAATCGTGGACTTTACTCTTCATATTTGCGGTATTAGGTAGTCGAAGACCTCCAAGTGCAAGTGGAAGATTGAATAAGTTCACGGTTTTTTTATGTGGCTACCTCAAGCCGTCGCAAATAATGCCGAAGTAAGAGACGTAAAACATAGAATTCGGCAAAAAAAATATTTTCAATTTAATGTCCGTAATAAGGGCGGACGTAAAACAATTTCAGCTATGAAAAAAAATGCTTTAAGAAAAAACGTAGTGATGTTATTTGCCATGTTGTTGGCAGTAGGTCTTGGCTCGTGCAGCAAAGACAAAGACGAGGGCAATGGAGGGGCGAACACCTCTCCGTTAAACAACGGCGTACTTTCAGGTAAAATCGAAGGCTTCACCGGACAACAATACGACGAATTCAGGCTCTACTACAGCAGCATTTCAAGTCCTTCATGGATGGATATACAAATCCCAATTTCTTCCGATGGGACGTTTTCATTCACGTTGCCGACCCCTGCTGCCGGAGATTTACAGAAGTTTGACTATGATGTCGAAAAAGACAACAGCGTCAGCTTTGACGGCACCTACAGCAGCGATGCCAAGTATTATTCTTTCCGTCAACTTTATTGCTATAAAGAGGACGTATATACAAAAGGCGCTGTGCTGTGCGGAGTGAAGCCTTACACTAAGCTAAGCTTTGTGTACGTAGATAAAGATGTATCTATAAAGGGGACGCAACAAGACGGATCAATCACTACCACGATTGATTTGAACTTTAAAGCGGGTTGGAACATTGAAGTTGGCGTACTAAAAAGCGACGAACATAGTTATACCACCGGCAGCTTGCCTGATGGTTTGTCGTGGATAGATAGCTAATACGTTGGGCTTTTCCCTAACTCGGCGTAATGTTCGGAGCAGGCAGGGGGGTAAAGCGGCGCTTTTGAAGCGCCGCTTTTTTCTTATGTTGGTAGAAAACTCAGCTAATAGTGCTATAGTCCCTCTCCTCCCTTCTTAGCCTGCCAAGGTTTTGCAGCAGCAGGCTGTTCTGTTCGCTGGCCAGCAGCGGGTCGTCCTGTAGGATTTGCTCGGCCACCGCGCGGGCGTGCTCAAGGATGTGGCCGTCTTTGGCGAGGTTGGCGATGTGCAGCGTAAACGTCGTGCCGCTCTGCACGGTGCCGTCGAGGTCGCCGGGGCCGCGCAGGCGGAGGTCGGCCTCGGCAAGCTCGAAGCCGTCGCTGCTGCTGCACATCATCTCGATGCGCTGGCGGCTGTAGCTGCTCAGCTGAACGCCGCTCATCAGGATGCAGAACGACTGCTCGGCGCCGCGCCCCACGCGCCCCCGAAGCTGGTGCAGCTGCGCAAGCCCGAAGCGCTCGGCGCTCTCGATGACCATTACGCTGGCGTTGGGCACGTTCACGCCTACCTCAATGACCGAGGTGGCCACCATAATCTGCGCATCGCCGCGCACAAACTCCTGCATCGCCGCCTCCTTTTCCCCGCTTTTCAGCCTGCCGTGCACCATGCACACCTTATACTGTGGCGCGGGGAACTCCCGCGTTACCACCTCCCAGCCCTCCTGCAGGTTCTTGTAGTCCATCTTTTCGGACTCCTGAATGAGCGGGTACACCACGTAAACCTGCCGCCCGGCGGCCACCTGCTCGCGCACGAAGCCGAACAGGTGCGCCCGCTTGCTGTCGTAGTAGTGCACCGTGCGGATGGGCTTGCGGCCGGGCGGCAGCTCGTCGAGCACAGACACGTCGAGGTCGCCGTAGAGCGTCATGGCCAGCGTGCGGGGGATGGGCGTGGCCGTCATCACAAGGATGTGCGGCGGGGTTTCGCTCTTCTCCCACAGCCGGCTGCGCTGCGCCACGCCAAAGCGGTGCTGCTCGTCAATCACCACGAGGCCCAAGCGCCGAAACTGCACCGCCCCCTCTATCAGCGCGTGGGTGCCGATGAGGATGTGGATTTCGCCGCTTTGCAGCCGCTCGAGCAGCGCCCGGCGCTCCGCTTTCTTGGTAGAGCCGGTGAGCAGCGCCACGCTGACGTTCACCCCGCGCAGCAGGTCGCCCATGCTCTTGAGGTGCTGCGCCGCCAGAATTTCGGTGGGCGCCATGATGCAGCTCTGGAAGCCGTTGTCCGCCGCAATGAGCATGGCCATCAGCGCCACCATCGTTTTGCCGCTGCCCACGTCGCCTTGCAGCAGGCGGTTCATCTGCTGCCCCGAGCCAACGTCGGCGCGGATTTCCCTGACCACGCGCTTCTGGGCGCCGGTCAGCGCAAAGGGGAGGTTGTGCCGGTAGAAGTGGTTGAGCCGCTCCCCCACCTGCGCAAACCGAAGGCCGCTGCCGGCCTTTACCCGCCTCGCGCGGGTGCGCAGGATGCTGAGCTGGACGTAAAACAGCTCCTCGAGCTTGAGCCTGTCCTGCGCCTGCTGGAGCAGCGCCGGGCTTTGGGGGAAGTGGATGTTGAGCAGCGCCTCGGGCAGCGCCATGAGCCGCTGCGCCGCCGCGAGGTAGGGCGGCAGCGTTTCCTCCACCCTGGGCAGCGCGAGGCCGAGCAGGGCGCCTTGCAGCCGCCCCAGCGCCCGCGTGCCCAGCCCCATGTCCTTGAGCCGCTCGGTGCTGTTGTACACCGCTTGGATGCTCGACGTGAGCTGCCCCTCCACCTTCACCGGATCCTCCAGCTCGGGGTGCACGATGTTGAGCCTGCCGTCGAACGAGCTGGGCCTGCCGAAGAGCGTGTAGGTAGCGCCCACCCGCAGGCTCTTTTGGATGTAGGCGATGCCCTTAAACCACACCAGCTCGATGGCGCCGGTGCCGTCGGAGAACATCGCGGTGAGCCGCTTTTGCTTGGCGCTCACCTCGCGGAAGCCCACGATTTTGCCGCGGAGCAGCACGTAGGGCAGCGCGTCGCTCACCTCGCGGACGGCGTAGATGCGCGTTTTGTCGATGTACCGAAAGGGGAAATGGTAGAGCAGGTCGCCAAACGTGAGGATGTTCAGCTCCTTTTGCAGCGCCTCGGCGCGCTTGGGGCCAACGCCGGGCAGGTACTTTATTTCGGTGTCTAAAATGTACATGCCGCAAATTTACAATATTATTCTTAGCCGCCTAAAAAGCGCAGCGCTATTTAGCGCGTTAAACTTTGCTATATTATATCCCAAATTAGTATCAACGCCGAAATTATCCATACTTTTGCCCTGCCTTCTTCAAAAGCGCTGCCGCTATACGTAATAGGTGTATGGCACCGCTTTTGAGAACGCCTAAAACCCAATGCTGATAAGATTATGAAACATGGCCTCCTACATACCGCGCCCACATTAGGTTTCCAGAGGTGCCCTCCAGAAGCCCAACCTTTGTACACACACCTTAGCCTTACATCTCTTAAAATTTTCTTTTGGTCCGGCTCGCGCAAGCAAGGCGGACTTTTTGTGTCGTTCGGCGGCCAATTGTTTGCAAACAACGAGCATTTGCAGGGCTGCAAGCGCCCATCGCAACGCTGCGACGAGCATTTGCAAGGCGAAAAGCGCTCGTCGCAGCGTTGCGACGAGCATTTGCAGGGCAGAAAATGTTCGTCGCAACGTTGCGACGAGCATTTGCAGGGCAGAAAACGTTCGTCGCAGCGTTGCGGTGGGCATTTGTAGAGTGAAAAACCTTTAAATTATTTTTACGATGAAGCGGATTAAAGCGATTTATTTTGAGCGGCTGCGCGCCGAAGCGCACTTGCAGCTGCTGCGCGTGTTTCGCGCCATGGTGGAGGCCGGCGTGGCCACCAGAGATTTGCTGAGGGAGCAGCTCCCGAAGCTCGACCTGCTGCTGGAAAAGGAGCGCCAACTTGTGGATGCGCCCCGGAAAAAACCCGAAACGACCGAGCTGAAGGCGGCGGACAAGGCGCTCGACGACCTGCTGTCGTTCGCCCAGGGCATTATCCGAAGCAACCTGAAGAACCCTGATGCAGCCACGGCAGCGGCGGCTGCCGAGCTGCTGGCGATGATAGACAGCAGCTTTAAGCACCTCCAGCGCAAGGACTACGAGTCGGAAATTGTGGCGGTGAACCTGCTGCTCGACCAGCTGCAAGGCCCCTACCGGCAGCAGGCCAGCTTGGTGGGCATTGCGCAGCACCTCGACCAGCTGCGGGCGAACGCGGCCACCCTCGAAAGCCTGATTGCGCAGCGCACCGCCGAGGAGGCCGCCCGCCTGCACGAAACGATGGGCGAAATCCGCAAGGAGATTGAGCTGCAGTACCACCAAATGGTGGAGCGGGTGGAGGTGGCGGCGGCCACCGACCCCAACGGGCAGTACGACACCTTCATTGCGGAGTGGAACCAGAAGGTGCACGACGAAAACGAAAAGCACCACCACGCCCACGTGGACTTGGGCAAGGGCAGCGCCTGCGTGGTGGCGGTGCAGGGCGGCCCTTTTGCGGCCACGGGGCACCCGATTACGCCAACAGTCGGGGTAACGCTGCACCAAGAGGGCAAGCCCGCCGTGGCGCTGTACATGGGCAGCGACTACGCGCTTACCTACAAAAACAACGTGAAGGCGGGCTTGGCCACGGTTACGGTGCACGGCAAGGGGCGGTACAAGGGGATGAAGAGCGCAACGTTTGAGATAGCGCAGGCCATCGGTTAAAGCCGATGGCCGGAGGGAGCATGGGGCTAAAAAGCCCCGCTCGGCGACACCCCCGCCGCCGCTACGCCGGCGTTGGCTTCCGCTTGGTGTTGTCTTTGCCTTAGCTTTTCCTGTGTAGGGCGCAGGGCGCAGGACGCAGGACACCGCAAGCTCGTGAGAGGTTGCGGTGTTTTTTGTAAGGTGCGTTTTGGCGGATAGATTATTTTTAGTACTTTTGTAAAAAAGCATGGCTATGAAACAAAGAATTTACATTGACACATCGGTAATCGGAGGTTACCATGATGCGATATTTGAGATGGCTACCCGCCAACTTTTTGAGCGTATCGCAAACAAAGAATATGATATTTATTTTTCGGAAATAAATGATGCGGAGCTGGTAAATGCTCCACCGCAAGTTAAGGCAGTGAAAGATATGATACCGGCCGACTGTTTGCATTTTATTGAAACAACCGAAGAGGTAAAGGCGTTGGCATTGCTGTATATATCCGAAAAAATCTTGGGCAAGGCAAGCCGTAACGATGCTTACCATATTGCATTGGCAACCGTGTACCGAACAGGCTGCTTGGTTAGCTGGAATTTTAAGCATATCGTAAATTTTGACAAGATAAAAATGTTCAACGCCATCAACCTCCGGCTCGGATACCCGTTGATAGAAATACATTCACCATTAGAATTTTTGAAAGATGAAAGCTAACCAAGAAAAAGGATTTGATACGGTAGCGTTTTTCCGCTCCGTAAAAGAAAAGATGGCCAAAGCCACCGAGAATATGACCTTGCAGGAAGAGCGCAAGTTTTGGCAACAAATGCGCGAGGGTAAAATCACGTTGGCCTCTGCTCGGAGTGCGAACGTCAAGCAGCATTTGTAGATACTGCCACACCACAACAAACATCGCAAGCTCGTGAGGGCTTGCGGTGTTTTTTTTGGAAATTGAAAAAGAATGTGTACCTTCGTAGAATAACATATAAACATGCAGAAAATTTATATAGATACATCGGTTGTTGGTGGATTTTTCGAAAGAGAATTTGAAGAATACACTGTACCTTTTTTCGAAAGCGTAAAGAGCGGAGAGCAAATTATCATAGTATCGTGGTTTCTCGAAGATTAATTGGA
>JAITMY010000161.1 GCA_031290755.1 Prevotellaceae bacterium | reverse complement strand
AGGTTTTTGACGTTTTTTTAGGGTGCGGGGGGAGGAGGAGGGGCGCCTCACCTGCCCACCCTGAACCGCTCCACGTCTATCCACCCGCCGTCGTTGGAGGCCACGGGGCGGGTGATGTACAGCCCTACCTTGGCGCCAATCCACTTGCCCTCCTTGGCGGCAAAGGCGCTGCCCAGGGGCAGGTACTTTTTCCCGTCGAGGCTGTAGAAGAACGTGCACTGCGCCCCCGCGCTCACTTTCAGGCGCAGGTAAACTTTGCTTTGCCCAAGGGGGAGGGTGGCGTTCAGCGCCTCCGGCGCTCCCTTGTCGGCGTTGGTGCAGGAGGACTGGCTTAGCGTAATGCCGTCTTTTGTGTTTTCCAAGTAAAGCTGCGCGTAGTCCAAGCCCATCGCTATCAGGCCTGCCTTTTCGCCGGCAAAGCGGGGGCTGGGCCTGAAGGTAAGCTCGGCGGTGGCGGTAAACTCTGGCGCGGGGAACTTTTGCAGCAGCAGGTTGCCCACGTCCCACATGTTCTTTGCGCTCACCGCTGGCGCCGCGTACAGGCGCAGCTGCCCCTGCTGCGGGCGCGGCACGGCCCACCACGCCTTGGGGTTGGCGTGCCACTGCCATTGCAGGCCCAGCGTGCTGCCGGTGAAGTCGTCGCTCTCTGCCGGCGTAGCCACGGGGTGCTGGTGCGCCGTTTTCGGCTTGGCGTGCGTGCGCACGGGTGCGCCGGTGCCGTCGCCGTCGGGGTCTTCGCCAATCACGGGGAAGTCGTTCTTCCACGCCATGGGTTGCAGGTGCACGACGCGGCCGTATGCGCCCATGTCCTGAAAGTGCAGGAACCAGTCTTCGCCTGCCGCCGTGCTCACCCACGCGCCCTGGTGAGGGCCGTTCACGTCGGTATTGCCTTGCGCCAGCACCACCCTGCGCTCGTAGGGGCCGTACACGCTTTTGGAGCGCAGCGCCAGCTGCCAGCCGGTGGGCACGCCGCCCGCGGGCGCAAAGATGTAGTAGTAGCCGTTGCGCTTGTAGAGCTTTGGCCCCTCAATGGTTTCGTCCGTGTCGTGCCCGTCGTACACTATCACATCTTCGGAGATGGCCGCTGAGGCGTCGTCCGACAGGCGGCACACGGCCAGCAGGCTCTTGATGCCGGCGCGGCTTCCGGCGTAGGCGTGGGCTAAGTACACCTTGCCGTCGTCGTCCCACAGCGGGCAGGCGTCAATCAGCCCCTTGCCGGCCTTCACCAGCACGGGTTTTTCCCACGTGCTGTCGGGCTTTTGCGCCTTCACCATGTAAATGCCGAAGTCGGGGTCGCCGTAGAAGATGTAGAATTCGCCCTTGTGGTAGCGTATGCTGGGCGCCCACACGCCGTTGCCGTGCTGCGGTCGGGCAAACAGGCTGTCGGGCGTTTGGCGGTCGATGGCGTAGCCCACAATGCTCCAGCTCACCAAGTCGCGCGAGTGCAAAATCTGCAAGCCCGGTATGCAGCTAAAGCTGGACGAGGTCATGTAGTAATCGTCGCCCGCGCAGCACACGTCGGGGTCGCTGTAGTCGGCGTAGAGCACGGGGTTTTTGTAGGTTCCGTTGCCTTGGTCGGGCGCCCAAACCTGCGACACGTAGCCCTGTGCGCTGAGCTGAAGCGCGCAGGCGCACAGCGTCAGCGATACGATTATTTTGTTCTTTGCAAGCATACTATTACTATCTTAAAATATTCTCTGCCCTATTTATTAGCAAGTCGGGGTGCCAGCCGTCCACGGTTTGCGGGGCCGCCATAGGCACCAGCTTCATTACGTTTTCCAAGCTGTAGTCTGCGACCTCGCTGTCCGTGAGCTGCGTTGACCAGCTTACGCGGCCTGTGGCGCTGCCGCCGGCGCCGTCGCTGCTGTACTCGGCATACAGAATATCCTTGCCGCTGTTGCTCCACTCCGTCCATCCGGCGGACTTAATCATGCTGCCCATGTTGCAGCTCACAAACACCGTGCGCACCCGCGAACCCCACGGGCGACCGAGCGTGTAGGAACTTGCCCGCGCGTTGCCTGTGATGGTGCACTGGCTGAACACGTAGCCGTACTTGCCCGTAACATCGCCGGCGGCGGTAACGTAGCCGCCGTTACTCCGTTCCACCGTGTAGATGGTGCAGCGGTCGAAGTAGGCCACGGCGCCGCCAAAGATAAAGTCAACCGTGCCCCGAATATAGCAATTTTTGTGATACACGCGCATGGCGGCGTTGTGGGTGTAGTAGGTGTCCTGCCCGCCTAAGATTCGGCAGTTCACGTACACCTGCTTGTCGCGGTTGTTGCGCAGCGCCACGGCTTGCCCTGCTTCAACCCCGGCGGTGTTCTGAATGGTGATGTTTTCGGCGTAGAAGTTCTCGGCCTCCACGTGCAGCGTGGCAGACCCCATAGTGCCAATGGTGCCGCCGCTCTCTCCCTTGGGCGCAGAGCCGTCGCTGGGGTAAGGGTTGGGCGCTGCGGCGTCGTAGGTGATGATGCTGCTGTCGCGGTCTTCGCCCACCAGAATTACGTTCTTTTTGGCTTGCCCCAGCAAGAGCCACTCCCTGTAGGTTCCCTTGCGAATGAACACTACCGTGGGGTTGGGGCTGTTGTCGGGGATGGCGGCAAAGGCGGCTTTGATGGTGGTGTGCGTGCCCGTTCCGTCCTTGGCCACCACTATCTGGAACGGATGGTGCAGCCGCGCCGGCTTGTAGAGGCGGGCCAGCGCCCCCTCGCTGTTTTCGGCGACAACGCTAAAGCCGGTGGTGGCGGCCACCACCGTAAGCTCGTACCGGTCGGCAAAGTGCACTGAGTCCCTTGGCACAGGCACCGACTTCAGGAGCGCAGAGTCGCCTGCCTGCCGGTGCTCGTAGTAGCGGATGCGGCTCAAGCCCGCGTCTGCATACACCTCTACCTGCAAGGTGGCCTTGCCCAGCAGCGCCTTGATGGTATCGCCTACCGTGGCAATGCTGATTTGCGGCGCAGCGGTGGTGATAAACACGCGCAGCGGCAGCGTTTTCTCTGCCGCGTTGCCCTCCACGTCGGTAGCCACCACGCGGAAGCCCGCCATTATTTTCAAATAGTTGAGCGCAACGCTAATGCTGTGCTCGTGGGCATTGGCAAACGTTCGTATCACCGTATCTATCGGCAGCAGCTCGCCCCAGCTGTCCACCACGTAGTAGGCAACGCTCTTCAAGGCAAGCACGGAAGCTACCGTGCCCGTAACAGCGGGCGGCTTCCCGGAGGAAAGATCCACTGCCAAAGAATCGACATCAAAGGTGATGCTTACTTCGGGTAGCTTCTCCGGCGCAACGTCTTTTAGCGCATCTTTATCTTTGCAGGAGCCGAGCGCAAGCAGCGCAAGCAGCAAGGCGCACCCCACGCATGTAGGTAAGTATTTCATAGCTCAACGTTCATCATTTAGTTTTTCATTTGCTCATGGGTGATGCGCTCCACGAGCGAAGCGAGATATACCTCCAAGTTGGTATATACGCTGCTAAGCGTAGTGGCGTTGCGGTCGGCAGCGCTGTTGGGGAGGAGGCCGTTGGCGGTTTCCCATGCGTCGGGCATACCGTCGCCGTCGGTGTCGAGCGGGGCGGTGAGCGAGGCCAGCGCAGGCCACCCGCCCACGTCCTGCTGGTTGTCGATGATGCCGTTGGCGCTGCCGTTGCTGCCGCGGTAGGTGTAGGCGCCGTTGCGGGTTTCGGCGGCCACGCGGAGGTCAACGGCATCGCGGCTCAGGCTGGCGCCGGCGTAGCTGAGCACGCGCTCGTAGGCCAGCTCTGCGGAGTGCTGCGTGATGGGGGAAAAGTCGAAGGGCGTGGTGCGCTTGATGGCGGCCTTCCGCGCCGCGTCGATGCCCTGAATGCCGTACGTCCAGTTGTCGGCGGTGGCGTTGGCGCTGCCCACAACGTAGTTGCCCTCCACGAACAGCCCTCCCCACACGTTGATGATGTTCACGAAGCGCCCGCTGCCGTCGTCCTCGGTTTTTGCGCCGGGCGCGTAGAGGCGCTCACGGATGCTGGCTTTGGTGGCCGGGCCGGGCTTGTAGTAGTTGTTCACGAAGTTGATGTCGGTGGCCTCGCCGCCGTAGGCGCTGTTGGTTTGCCCCCAGTTATAGACCACGTTGTTGCGGAAGTCCACGGGGCTAAGCTTCCCAATGCTTGGGTCGGCGCAGCTCAGGCACACCTCGCCCGAGGCGAAGCGCGGGTTGCGGCTGTCGTGGTGCGCCAGCAGGTTGTGGTGGAACGAGGTGTTTTGCCCGCCCCAGATGCCGCCGTAGCCGTGCGCCCCCTTTTCGTGGAGGGAGTTTTTGAGGCTTTCGGCAATGAGGCACCACTGCAAGCTGAAGTCCTTCATTTCGTAGAACGAGGCGCACTCGTCGGTGCTCCAGCTCATCGAGCAGTGGTCTATGATAACGTTGCTGCGCCCGCGCCCCCACAGGGCGTCGCTCTCCACGCCGTTGGCCGCGCCCATGCGGAAGCGCAGGTAGCGCAGCGCCACGTGGTTGGCCTCCACCGTTACATCGTACCCTGCAAGGCAGATGCCGTCGCCGGGCGCCGTTTGCCCCGCAATAGTGAGGTTGCCGTTTTTGATTGCCAGCCGCTTGCTGAGGTGAATGGTGCCGGACACCTTAAACAGCACGGTGCGTGCCCCCGCCGCCTCCACCGCTGCGCGTAGCGAACCCGCGCCCGCGTCGTTGAGGTTGGTTACGTAGAGCACCGCGCCGCCGCGCCCGCCGGTGGCGTTTTTGCCAAAACCTTCGGCGCCGGGGAAGGCGCACAAGTTCTCCGTGAGCGGGTCGGCTTGGTAGGTTTCGGCGGCAAGCGTAGCCCGCTTGTACTTGCCATCAACATCAAAGGCGTCAACCACCACGCTTTCCAAGCGCTCGAAGTATAACGGTTGCAACTCTTTGATTTCGCGAACAAAATCTTTGTTGTCGGCAAAAGAGGTAATCTCTGCCAGCGGTATTTCGGTATCGTTGTTGATGCGATAAATCACCACCTTTTGCAAGCCGGCGTCGGAGGTAATTCTGAATTGCACGTAAGGTTTTGCCGCATTGGGGTAGGTATTTATCCGCAGCGTGCTGCCGGTGAGAAATTGCACTTTGGGCAGCGTGGGGTCGCCCTCCTCCGGCGGCTGCACCTTGGCCGTGTCCAGCAGCGCAGAGGTCAGCTGCCGCACTGCGTAGGTTTCCGCCACGTCCTCCGCCGTAACCCGCAGCCCCGCTACGTCTGCCGCCGACAAGCCCAGCTCTTCGGGCGTGAGGCTGGTGGCATACACGCTCGAATCAAACGAGCTTACTTGCTTTATCAGCGCGGTGCTTTTGTCCTGCTTTACTCTGAAAAACGTTACCTCTTTCAAAGCTTTTGCCGAGCGCACCTCCACCCGCAGCGTGGGCAGGCTACGCGGGTCAACAGGCAGCGTGTCGCCGTCGGCGGCAATGCCCGCAAACGCGATGCGCAAGCCAAGGCTGTCCGCAGCCTGCGGCACGGTATCATTCCCTTCCTGCGGGGTGTTCGGTTTGGGTTCCTCCAGCCCCGAAGAGCGGCAAGCGAAGCAAGCAATAAGGAAAAGGAAGCAGAAAAGGCCGACAGAATTTTTCATAAGACTTTTATTTTTTGCTACTCGTAAGCGGGGCACTGCGTCAGCTGCCTGTTGGCATCCAGCACCGTTTGCGCCAAGGGATACAGCTCGCTTCGGAGTTTTCTAAAATCAATGGCAATGATGCGCACCTTATCATTTGAGAAGCTGGCAAAGGTTTTGCGTGCCCGCTCGTTGCTTTCGTCGCGCCCTATTTTGATGTCGAGCAGGGCAGGGTCTTGCCCCAGCTTGTAGTAGTTGAGGTCGGCAGGCCACAAGGCAGGCGCTATTTGGCTTGCGGCATCCATCATTGTTCTGCCGTAGGGGTCTTTTGCCGAGGCCATTTCGCTCATTGCCGTTCTCACCTCTTTCAGCTTTTCGTCAAAAATGCCCCAGCGTATGAGGTCGTACTTGCGCAGGCCCTCGTGCGCCAGCTCCAGCGTGCGCTCCCGCACTATTTCTTTGCAGATTTTATCTTCGGGGTTTGCCGAGGGTTCGGGGGTTAAGGTGGTCAAATCTGCCACCGGCGTGGGCGTTTCGGGGTCGTGGCCATAGCCACGCCGCCGCACTTGGTTCACTGCGTCGCGGGCGGCGGCGGTGTTGCCGTTCAGAAAATATTCCGCCTCGGCAAACATGAGCAGCACGTCGGAGTAGCGCAGCATCACCCAGTTTACGCTGGTTCTGTCGGCGCTGGAGGATGCCGTGGCGGGCATCCAGTAGCGGCGCCACTTGCCTGCCGTGTAGTCCGTAGAGTTGCACAGCTGGAAGGTGCTGGTGTCGGTAATAAGATGGTTGCAAATGGTAATATCCCTGCGCTTGTCCAGCAAGTTGACGGCAAGCGGACTCACGGAGCTTTGAGGCTGCGACAGGTCAATCCCCGCTTCGTACAGGAGGTAGTGCGTGGGCAGCGCCAGCACGGTACCGCTGCCGTTACCCCACAGGCAGTTCGCATCTTGGCGGCAGCTGTTGAGCGCCCCTATGCGCCCGCCGCCGGTGTTGTTGGCAAACGCAAAACCTACCTCAAACATGCTCTCGCCGTAGGTCATATCGGGGGTGAGGGTCATGTAACTTCTGAAAATATTTTCAAAGCTCGGGTTCAGCTGGTGCTCGCCGCTGCTCATGATTTTTTGGCACTGCTCGTGCGCAAGCCGGTAAAGCTCCTGCCCCCGCGCGGCGTCGGCACGTTTTGCCAAGAGCGTAGTGGCCGCGGCGCTGCCCAAATCCCAGCGCAGGGAGTAGCCTGCGGCGTGCAGGCAAATGCGGGCAAGCAGGCCGCGCACGCTGCCTTGATGAAGCCGCTCCGGCGTGTTGGCGCCGCTGCGCCACGGCATGTCCAGCGAGTCGGCGGCGTATTGCAGGTCGGCAATGATGTGGTCATAAATGGTGTCGCGGCTCGTGCGCGGCATCTGGTAGTAGGTGGCGGGTTGCTCGTAGTCGGTGGGCGCTGTTACAAAAGGCACATCGCCCCAGATTTTTACCAAGTCGAAGTAGAACAAGGCACGCAGGCTCATCATTTCGCCCAGCAGGTTGCGCAGCAGCTGCTGCTCGGCGACGCTGCCCTGCGTGAGCAGCGGCATGGCGCGAATACGAAAAATGGCCTCGTTGGCGCGGCTGATGCCGGCGTACAGGTCGTTGTAGGTCGCCGCCAAACAGGTGTTGCTCGACGACATGTTGTAGTGCGCCAGCCCCACCGCCGAGTTATCGGAAATGGTGCTGGTGCTGTAGCGCCCCTCGTCGGTGTCGAGCGGGAAGATGATGCTGAGCTTTTGGCCGTAGAGGTCGTCGTCGGCAAGCATACTATACACGCCGAGCGCAAACAGCTGCGCCTGCCCTGCTGTTTCAAAAAAGCTGTCGGCGCTGATTTTTGATGCCGGATCCAACTCCAAAAACTTGTCGCAGGAGGAGGTCGTAGCA
>JAITMY010000130.1 GCA_031290755.1 Prevotellaceae bacterium | reverse complement strand
AGCGCCGTGGTGCGGCACTGCTTTGTAGGCCAAGGCGTTAGGCTTGGCGCCCACCTGTCAGCCGAGCACTCGCTGCTGGTTGCCAACAGCGAGCTGCTAAACGGCGAGGTATGCTCCATATTTGCAGGGCCGCACACCATTTCACACCACAAGTCCACGCTGCTCATCGCCGGTATGTTCTCCTTCTACAACGCTGGCAGCGCCACGAACCAGAGCAACCACATGTACAAGCTTGGCCCCATCCACCAGGGCACGCTGGAGCGCGGCTGCAAAACAGGCAGCGGCGCCTACCTGATGTTTCCGGCGCACGTCGGCGCGTTTACCTTGGTGTTAGGCTCGCACTACGGCAGACCCGATACCTCCGCCTTACCGTTCTCATACTTGACTGAAAAAGAAGGTTGTAGCGTAATTTTTCCGGGCATAAACCTGCACAGCATAGGCCTACAGCGCGATATTGAAAAGTGGGTTGAACGGGACAGGCGAACTGCGCTCGAAAAGTTGGATTTGATTAACACCGAGCTGTTTACGCCCTATACGATAGGCAGGGTGTGCAGCGGAATTGAGGTAATCCGCCGCCTGCTCGAAAAAAACATTGAGCACGTAACCTACAGCGGGGTTAAGATTTCCAAAAGCGCCCTCATAAAGGGCTTGAAGTACTACGAAGAGGCGGTTGAGATATTCCTATCAAACGTGCTTGTCGATAGGGTCTTATCGCAGCAAGTAGCCTCGCAGGAGGCGCTACGGGCTGCCCTGCAAGCCACGGACAAAAGCGGCCTCGGCGAGTGGGTGGACGTGGCCGGCATGTTAGCTCCCAAAAGCGAGATAGAAAGGCTGTTCGGCGAGCTCGAAAGCTGCGCGGTGGGCAGCACGGCGCAGCTGGCAAGCCGCTTTGAGCAAGTGCACCGCCGCTACGCCGAATACACGTGGGCGTGGGCGCTCAACCTCTTAGCTAACCGTTTAGGTAAGGAGGTGCAATTAGTTGGGGCACCGGACATTATCAGCGTAGTGGCGCAGGGGCTAAAGGCGGAGGAGCACCGCATTAGGATGCTCATTTCGGATGCAGACCAAGATGCGCAGCTGGCCGAAAAATGGGGTAGCGATATGTTTCAGCGCCGGAAGGCGCCGCAGCAGGATACACCCATCCTGAAAACGCTGGACGCGCAGCTTGAACGGCAGCGGCAGCGTGCAGCGCAAGCCATCGGCATGTTGACAGCTATTTGATAACCTGTAGCTTACTTTGATTTATGTATAAGTGGAGAGAGCTTATCCCCAATAATTTAGGCGTAATCAAGCATGTTTTTTCCTCGCTTGGCTCAAGGAACTACCGCCTATACTTCACGGGGCAGTGCATATCGGTTTCCGGCACGTGGATGCAGCAAATAGCGATGAGCTGGCTCATCTACCGGCTCACCGGCTCGCTGGTGCTGCTGGCCACCGTCAACCTGCTGGTGCAGCTGCCCAGCCTCATCATTTCGCCCTTTTCGGGGGTGGTTACCGACCGCTTTGACAAGCACAAGATACTCGTTGTTACGCAGCTGTGTATGATGGTTGAAGCTCTTACTTTAGCTGCGCTCATGTTCACCGACTCAATAGCGGTGTGGCACATCATGGCGCTGGGCTTTTACGTCGGCATCGTGTCGGCCATTGACAACCCCGCGCGGCAGGCGCTCACGGTAGAGCTGGTTGACAAGAAGGATATTAGCAACGCCGTGGCGCTGAACTCGGCGGTGTACAACGGGGCACGCCTCGTGGGGCCTTCCATCGGAGGGCTAATCGTGGGGCTGCTTGGCGAGGGTTTTTGCTTTCTGGTAAACGGGGTGAGCTACATTGCCGTGGTTTGGGCCTTGCTCGCGATGCGGCTGGCGCCGCACCAGCCCTGCCCGCGCAGCGCGAACATGCTGGCCGAGCTGGGCGAAGGCTTTCGGTACATCTACCGCTCGCTGCCCATCAAGTCTCTGCTGGTGATGGTGGCCATCATCAGCTGCTTTGGGATGCCGTTCACCGTGCTCATTCCGGCCTACGTGGCGCAAAACCTGAGCAGCAACAGCGAAATGCTGGGCTTCCTGATGTCGGTCTTTGGGGCAGGCGCGCTGGTGGCCGCCATTTACCTTGCCGCCCGCAAAAGCGTACTTGGCTTGGCCAAGGTGGTCATGCTGTGCACGTTGCTATTCGGCATCTGCTACATGGCTTTAGCTTACGTGCGGGCGCCGTGGCTGGCGCTGCTGCTGGCGTTTCCTACCGGCTTCGGGCTAATCGCCGCCGTGTCGTCCATCAACACGCTGCTCCAAACCCTCGCCGACGACGACAAGCGAGGCCGCACCATGAGCATCTACGTCATGGTCTTCATCGGGATGACCCCGCTGGGCAGCCTGCTTCAGAGCTGGATGGAAAAGCACATCAGCTTTTCGCTCTGCATCCTGATTTACGGCGCGGTGTGCGCGGCCTCGGCGCTGGTGTTCGAGCGCTACCGGCCTGTGGTGCGCCGCCTGTCCCGCGCCACGTTCGTGCAAAAGGGCATTGTCCCCGAAATTGCCGAGGGCATCAGAAAGGCGGCGGTG
>JAITMY010000196.1 GCA_031290755.1 Prevotellaceae bacterium | reverse complement strand
GCGGCAGCGGACAAAGCGGGTGTGGTGGGCGTTCTTCACCGTTACGCCGCCGGGCATGCGCCCCACCCAGGCCTGATTTTCGAGCGAGGGCTTGGCGGGCGTTCCCGGCGGGCGGAGCTTGTAGGCGTCGATGAGGTACATGCCTGCCTGTAGGGGCACGTGCCCCCGCTGCGCGGGGCGCAGCCACGTGGAGTGCTCGAAGGCGAGGCCGCAGAGGTGCACGTGGCGCACCGGACGGTCGAGCGTGCCCTCCACGCGCAGCAGGGTTTCGAGGCGGGGGGCTACGACCTCGGCGGTGGCCATGTCCTCGCCGGCGCGGGGGTAGTAGTAGAGCTTGCCGCGGGGGGCGTCGTAGTGCCACTCGCCGGGGCTATCCAAAAATTCGACGGCGCCAGCGAGGAAGAAGGTGGAGTTGCCGCCCAGCGAGTCGTGCTGGATGACGGCTGGCGGCCAGGGGTGAAGGAACTGTAGGCGGCTTTCGGGCTGGTGGAAGGTGAGGCAAGCGGAGTCGCCCCGCGGGGTGATGCTCTTGATGCGCAGCACGGCGATTTCCCACATCTGGTGGATGACCAGCTCGGCGTTGGCCGGGCTGTCCAGCGCCCCCAGCGCGGAGGCGGGCACCCACAGCTGCTCGGTGGGCTTGCTCACGCGCAGGATGTGGGGCATCAGATCGAGGTCGTTCACGCTGCGGGCGCGGGTGGCCTTTTTTCCGTTCACCCACAGCTGCCTGAAGTCCATTGGGCGCCCGCCATCGGTGGGGGCGTCGGCCTCCCACACCTTGCCCTGCGCGGCCTTGGGCAGGCGAGGCAGGCGGCTGGCCCTGCGCCAACCCTCCACGGCGGCGCCGCCGCTGAGCACCGGCGCGGCGCCCGCCGCGGCCTCAACGATGGTGGGGCTGTCCTCCGTGCCCGAATCCTCGGGGCGGATGAACAGCGGCTCGTCCAGCCGGTAGGTTCCGCCGCCCACGACGATGCGGATGCCGCCCGCGACATCCGCCGCCGCGCCCTTCCCCACGCTGTGCAGGCGGCGCATTTCGCGGGCCTTGTGGAGCGCCATGCGCAGCGTGGCCACCGGCTTGCCGGGCTGCCCGCTGGCAGTGTCGGAGCCTTGCGGCGAAACCCAAATTTCGGCGGCGGGCGCCGTCGTCCCCCACAGCAGGAGGGCGGCGAGGAGTGTGAGGTAGCGGTTCATAGGCCTATGGCTGCTCGCTCTTGTAGCTTAGCACGTACTCCTTGCCGCGCTCCGCCAGCTGTAGGCGGTAGCCGTCAATGACTTTTTCTACGCTGCCGATGTTGCTCTTGGGCGTCCTCAAGCTTTTGAAGTAGAGGTAGCCCTTTCCGGCGGGGGCAGTAACCTTAATGGTGTCGGTGCTCACGTACACGGCAATGTCGCCGTGGGGGGTGGGCACCTTGCCCTTCATCCACTTCAGGCCGCCCAGCGCGGGGGTGATTACGAACTCGCTGTAGCCCGGCGCCGTGGGCTGCACGCCGAGGTAGTGCTTGCCCAGCAGGTAGATGGGGCTTGCTCCCCACGCGTGGCAGAGGCTGCGACCGTAGGGGCGACCGTACATGGCGAGGTGCTGGGCGCCGCTTTCTTTGGGGTCGTACTTCTCCCAGAAGGAGGTGGCGCCCAGGCCGAGCATGCCACCCCAGTAGCTCTTCATTTCGCGCATCACGTGCTCGTGCTCGCCCAGCGTGCAGAGGGCGTCCAGCTCGTAGAAGCGCATGTAGGGCGTGGTAATCTTCAGCGCCTTGGGGTTGAGCAGCACGTTGTCCCTTATGGACTTTCGCTGCGCGGCGGCGAAAGCAGGATTTTCGTCGAAGAAGTTTTGCAGCACGGCGAATATGTTGGTGTAGGGGGTTACCTGAGTGCTCCGGCGGCCCTCCTCGCGGTTGTGCACAAAGGCATTTGCCCCCTTCGACCAGAAGGCGATGAGGAACTTACCCCGCAGCTCCTGCGCCAGCTCGGCGTAGCGGGTCGCCCCCGCGGTGTCGCCCACCACCTCAGCGCACTTCGACATGGCCTTGAGGCTTTGGCAAAAGAGCAGCTGCTCGAAGCTCAGCTCGCCCTTTTTGCTCATGGGAAACTCTGCCCAGTCAACGAACACCCAGTCGCCGCTGCGGCCTTCGAGCATACCGAAATCGTTGCGGCGGCTAAGCACGTAGTCCATCATGCTCACCATGCGGGGGTAGAGCTGCTGGATGAAGGGCTTGCGGCCTGTGTAGAGGTAGTGGTCGTAGGCGCCCATGAACCAGTAGAACGTGTAGTCCATGATGGTGTTGATGTGGCTCGTTACGGGGTCTTTGCCGCGCAGGGCGAAGAGCGTGCGCTCCACCGCGGGGGAGTCGAAGAAGAGGTAGTTGCTCATCAGGAAGCTCTGGTAGGCGTCGCCCGACCACACCCAGCGGTCGCGCTTGATGCCATCGACGAACAGCTCGCGGGTGCTCAGCTGTAGGGTGTGGGCGGCCACGTCCCAAATGCGGTTCACCTCCTCGTCGGAGCAGCGGAACGCGCCGCGGTTGACTTCGGGCATGTGCTCGTAGAGCATCGACACGTTGTCGAACGCCAGCGTGCCGTCCCACACCACGTTGGCGTAGCGCAAGGCTCTGGAGCTTTCCATCGTGAAGTCCTTCGGCTGCGGGTGGTTGAGGCTGCTGAGGCGGTCGAAGGTTTCGCAGTGCTCCTTGTCGAGCGCCTCCTCCTTCGACTCGCCGTAATATACGGTGAGGTTGCCCTTGCCCTTCAGCCCATGCAGCTTGACAAAGCCAAAGGTTTCCTGCCCAAAATCCACCAGCACCGACTGGGCGCTGCGGTCGGTTTTTACGGCGGCCTTGGGGGTGGTGGCCAGCTTAAACTGCGAGGGAATGGCCGTGGGGTCGTTGAAGTTCCACGCGCCGACCTTGGCGTACACCGTGCCCGACTGGTCGGAGGCCTTACCCGAGGCGTCAATCCACTCCTTGTCCTCGAAGGTGGCTACCCACGAGGTGTCGCTGGCCACGGTTGCGCCCTTGACAAAAATGGCCGGTGGCTTCTGCTGGTTGTACACTTTGATGTTGAGCGCGTGCTGCCCTGCGGGAATGGCCAGCTTGCTCGGCTCGCCGGGCTGTAGCTTGCCGTCGAGCTTCACGTTGTAGCGCCCTTCCGCCGCTATCTCTACCTCCTCGGCGGCGGCCAAGCTCAGCTTGGTCGAGAACTCCACCAGCACGTAGTGGCTATCCATTCGCCAGAACGGCGGAAAAAATGCACCCCGCTCCGTGCGGCGGTTTTGCATTTCGTTGCTCATCCAAATTTCGTAGTCGCCCGGATACCAAATCCACGTGGCTACGCCGGCCATGCCCTGCGCCGTACCTGCAAGCATAAGGCTTGCCAAAAGAAGATGCTTCATGTTTTTTTTCATACGTAAAAAGATTAAAAAGTTATGGTTACTATTATTGTTTATTGAATCTTCCAAAATATTCATCAATCTCAGGTCGCAATTCGATACCTGCTTTTTCAAAACAAATAAGTAGCTCAGCGTAGGCTCCTTTACCACCTAAGAAATCCCAAAATTCTTCGGCGACCTTGAGCTCATGCTCACTATCAAGCATACCTTTTATTGTCCACCTTTGGTACGGCTCTGGCTCATAAGGGTTGTAGGGAATGGCTATCAACGTATTTACGTTGGCGCTTTTGTCATGTGTCAATGCAATACCTGCCCACTCCAATAAGGTTCGCTTGAAATCCTTAAAGTTGCTGATGTTGGGCTTGGCAGTTTTCAAGTCAAACATAAATTGCTCGCCTTGTATGGTTTCAACAAACAAATCAACTTTTACGGTTTTCAGCCAGCTTATATTACCGGTTAGTGAATGGCGCAGATTTTTCAACTCTTCCCCTTTATTGGGCGATTTACCAACAGATAGTTGGTTCATAATACTTTGAATAGATTGCTGGCAACCCTCATAAATGGCACTTCCAACAACGTACTGCGCTTGCGCTTTTGCAAAACGGCTTTTGGCAAGTGCAACGGCAACAGGCTCAAAAATTGATGTTCCAAACGTGGTGTTCAACGACTGAATGAAGGAGTACAGCGCCATCCTGTCTTTTCCCAATAATCGGAAATGAAAAGGCATGTTGCTGCCTTCAGGATTATAATTCTGAAATTTATTCCGCAGACAAGTGATGATCACTTGCTGGATGTAGTTTTTTTGATCGTTAGATAGTGCCATCTAATAAATTCCTCTATGTTTAAACTGCGCTAATTCCGCCAAACACTCATCTTTAATTATCCATTCCATAGCTATTTCTCTTTTAAATGAAAAATGATTTCCGAATAGGCCGTTTTATCTTTTTCCGTTCTGTTTAGCACAGGACGCTTGAATTGATTCACAATTTTCATTCCGGTATTTTGGGCAATAGTGGGATACATGTTATACTTGTCATTTGCCACCAAAAATACGCTGTAGTCGTCGGCTAAATATTTTTTGCAGTTTTTCAATACATCCGAGATGCCCTGAATGTAAGATTGTTGAGCATCTTTACCGTTACCCTTAAATAGCGGTCCAATTTCCAGTTCGTCTTTTCGCTCAAAGCCAAATAAATCGTAGGCATACGCGTGTTGCTCATGGTAGTCAATTAGCCCAACGTAAGGCGGTGATGAAAAAATACCTGTGATTTTTTGATTTTCAAGCAGGCACCCAAATTCAGGATTTTTCCTTTTTACG
>JAITMY010000164.1 GCA_031290755.1 Prevotellaceae bacterium | reverse complement strand
TTTCGCTGCCGTCGGGCAGGTAGGTTTCGATGCGCCCCAGCGCGTCGCGCACGTCGTTGGCGGCCTCGTCGAGGTTCGCGCCCCACTCGAACTCCAGCGTTACCACCGACATGTTTTCGCGCGATGACGAGGTGATTTTCTTCAGGTCCGACACCGTGTTGAGGTTGTCCTCGAGGCGGCGGGTGATGTTCTGCTCGATGTCCTCGGCGCTGGCCCCCGCGTAGGAGGTGATGACGGAGAGCATCGGTATCTCCATTTCGGGGTAGAGGTCAACGCTCAGCTTGTTGAGCGAATACAGCCCCAGCACCACCGCCCCAATGAAAATGAGGATGGTGGAAATAGGCTTGCGGACGGCGGTTTCGTAAATTTTCATGGTCGGTTGTTTTTGTGTTTTGGTTTATAATTGGCGCGGTGCGCCCATGTTGCTTGTTGCTACTTGCCGTCGGGCAGCCCTGCCACCTCCCTCACCGCCGAGCCGTTTATCAGCCTGCTGATGCCTGCGGTTACCACTTTTTCGCCGTCTTCTACGCCCGACAGTATTTCGTAGGCGTTGCCAAGGCGCTGCCCCAGCTTCACGGTGCGGTGGCTCACGGTGTTGTCGGCGTTGAGCACATAGACAAAGCGCTCGTCGGTGCCGGGCTGCTTGATGACGGCCTTGTCGGGCAGCACCACGCGGCTTATGCTGCCGAAGTTGAGCACCACGCGGGCAAACATCCCCGGGCGCATCTTGAGGTCGCCGTTGGCGTAGGCAATCTCGGTGGTGAACGTGTGCGTCATGTTGTCGATGGTGGGGTACACGAGGTTCACCTGCCCCGTAAACTTGGTGCCTGCGTAGATGTCCACCTTGATGTCGGCGGTCATTCTGGTGTTCACGAGCGAGAAGAATTCTTCCTGCACGTTAATCAGTATCTTCACGGGGCGCAGCTGCTGCACCTGTAGGATGGGCTGGCCGCCGGTCATGTCGCCGTTGTCAAACATACGCTGCGTTACCACGCCGTTGATGGGCGAGAGCAGGCGCGTGTTCTTGTTCAGGTTGGCGAGCGACTCCTCCGACACGTCGAGCTGCGTTTTCAGCTGGTCGAGCTGCTGCTTGGACACGCCGCCGGTGGCAAACAGCGCCTTGGCACGCTCGTAGTCCACCTTCAGGTTTTCCGCTTGCAGCTTCGCTTGCAGGTAGCTCGTTGGCTCCATCTGCACCAGCAGCTGGCCGGTGGCCACGTAGTCGCCCACCTCCACCAGTATCTTGTCAATGCGCATGGAGCTTTGGCTCGCAATCATGTTTTTGGAGTAGGGGCTGATGGTGCCCGTGTACTCGCCAATCTGCTCCACCGAGCGGAGGTGCGCCACCTCGGCTTTTACCTCTACCACCGCCACCGCTACCGCCGCGGAGTCCTGCGCCGGCGCAGCGCTTTTCGCCCCGCCGCGGTTGCAGCTTGCAAGCGGCAGGCAGCTCAAAAAGACCCCTGTCCCCGAAAGGATAACACTTCTCATCGTTGTTTTCATCGTTTTCATATGCTCTAATTGTTTACAGTTTTACCATTGTTCATGCTTCGTGCGCTACTCGCCCGCTATTTTTTCGTAGTCGGCCTTGGCCGACAGGTAGTCCGATATGGCCTGATGGTACGACAGCTTGGACTGCGTGAGCGCCAGCGCCGAGCTTTGCAGCTCCAGCATGGTGCCCATGCCGTTGTTGTAGCGGGTGCCGGAGATCTTGTAGCCCTTTTCGGCCAGCGCCACCGCCTTTTTGTTGCTCTCCATCTGCTTCACGGCCTTCTCCATGTTGTCCAGCGAAGACTGCGCCTGCACGGTCAGCGTTTTCTCTACGTACTCGCGCTGTAGCTCCAACTCCTTCACCTGAATTTTGATTTGCTTCTCCTTGTACGTTTTGGTGAAGCCATTGAATATGGGCACGCTCAGCTGCACCCCCACGATAAGCCCCGAGGAGAGCATCTTGAACGGCTGCGACTCAATCGTTATGGGCGCTCCGCCAAAGTTCAGCGCCATTTCCTTGGACTGCGAGCCGCTGTAGCCGTACTGCCCGAAGCCGGCCAGCGTGGGCATCCGCTGCGACTGCTGTAACTGTAGCGACTTTTGCAGCTGCAGCTGCTGGATGTCCAGCTGCACCAAGTCCGCGTTGCTGCGGAGCGAGATGCCGGCGGCGCTGCCGGTTACGACAGCCTCAAGGCTCGCGAGGTTGCCCTCGGCGGCCAGCGCCACCTCTGCGCCAACGCCCATCAGCACCTTGAGGTAGAGCTTGCTCTGCCGCACGCCGTTCTCTACTTGCAGCAGGTTGGGCAGCAGGTTGTTCATCTGCACCTCTGCCGAGATGTAGTCGTACTCCGCCGCCATGCCGTTTTCGTAGCGCTGTTTGGCCAGCTCGTAGTTTTGCTTGGCGATGTTGTAGCCGTCCTGTAGCGCCTCGTAGGAGTCCTGCGCCAGCAGCAGGTTGTAGTACGACTTGGTTACGTCGTTGCGCAGCGTGATTTTCGAGGCGCGGGCTTTCTCCGCAGCCATCTGCATGTCCAGCGCGCTCAGCTTAATGGCGTGCCACAGCGCGGGCGCCACGATGGGCAGCGACAGCGACACCGAGGCGTCGAAGTTGAACTCCGTGGGCACGTCGATTTCGCTGCCAAACTGTATCGTTTTTCCGGCGACGGCGAAGTGGCTGTACTTGGCCGAGGCGCTCAGCGCGGGCAGCAGGGCGCCCCACGCCGCCTTCTGGGAGTAGTCCACCCGCTCAATTTCCTTGTCGGCAATTTTGATGGTGGGGTTATCGCTCAGCGCAATTTCCAGCGCCCTCTTCAGGTCCACCCTCAGAGTGTCGGTGTCGGCAGCCTGCGCCCCCAGCACCGTCCACGCCAGCAGCGAGGCCAGCAATCCTAACTTTATTCGTAACATAGCTTTCATTGTTTTCTATTTGTAGCGTTAATGCAACCGCAAGCTGTTTCTCCCGATTGCGCAGCAAAAGTACCTTAGCGCCCGCAGCGGCGGTAGCACTATTCTATCAACCTGCATGGCCCCACGATTAACACCCGATTTTTCCCGACAGATGCGGAAACACCCGCGGGGGCGCACTGCAAAAAACGTAGGGGCGCTGCAGTGCAGCGCCCCTATCGTACTAATTCCGTTCGCTACTACTTAAAGTCTCCCTTGCTGTAGGCGCTGGGGAAGGTGGGGTTGGCGTCGTAGGTAAAGGTCGTGAAGTATTCTTCAGGATCACTTCCGTCGCTATAAGTATATTTACTTTTCACGCTCTTGAACCGTTTGGCGGCGTTGAGCGTAATTTCTTGCTTAAATACGTAAGTAGAGCTGGTTTCCTCTCCCACAATAGCATCGCCTTCCACTTTCCATTTCGGGCCATCCACGTAAATATAGTTATTATCAGAGACAGTAACGAAGTAGCGTTTGATGTCCTCTGCGCTGAGGGTTTTAAGAGCGTAGGATTTTTCTCCTTTGCCGCTGAAGTAGTCGCTTATGCTCTCAGTGTCCCACTCAAAATCGTACATCTTTCCTTCTTCGATGTACGAAAACTCCACCAGCAGGTCGTTTATGTACTCCGCATTCAGGCGTTTTTGGCCTACCTTATCCAGCTGCGTTTCTTCTTTGGCCTTGTAGGTTACGTTGCCTCCCGTCTTCGTGCTGTTTTTTGCGCGGGTGGCCTTTTCCGCCGTATTCAGCGCAACGTTGGCGTCTTTCAGCAGCTGCACAATGCCGGCTGAGTCGAGGTCGGCAGGCGGGGTGTAGGTGCCTTCCTGATCCTCCTCACTACCGCCGCCGCCATCGTCGCCGCAGGAGCTTACCAGCGGAGCTGCCGCCGCCATCATTACGCCCATAAGGGCCACTCTGCCCACGCGGGCAATACGGCCCATCCGAGCCTTTGCGCCCCAAAGGGCTACTTGTAGCATGTTCTTTCTCATTTTGTATAGTGTTTTTGAGAAAAGCCCGCCTAAAAATTATGCTTGCAGGGCGGCGAGCGTTAGCCCTGCGCGTTGGTAGTAATAAATAAGGCGTGCGCCTCCCTAATAGGGAAGCGCACGCCTTGCGGTGCGTGTTACAAAAAATTCCTGCTATATAGAGGAACTCTCTCTCTCTCTCTCTCTCTCTCTCTCTCTCTCTCTCTCTCTACGGCCACGTGGGTTTCCGAGGGTTTGCATTCTTTAACAACGGCGAATGGGGTAGCCGTTGCAGGGGGAGTATGGAGGAGGGTTGTCATATTTTCGTTATGAATTATGCGTTATTGCGTTGCTCCAGCTCTGCAATGCGGGCAAGGGCAGCGGCAAGCACGGTGGCTTGCTCGGCATTTTTCTCTTTTTCGGCTCCAATCGCCTTCTCTTGCTCTTTCATTGCCTTCTCTTGTTCTTCAAGCGCCTTAATATTCTCGACAATCTTTTGGCGGTCTTTACCAAAGGTGTCTTCTACGTACTGGCGGTAGTAGATCTCGTCGTCCAGCGACTTGCGCTCGGCGGGGTCGGTGGCAAGGTAGTGCAGCTTGTCAAGTATGAGCTTCACCTCCGGCGAAATAAGCCGCGGGTCGTAATCGTAGTCAATGAGCAGGGTTTTGTAGCCGCTGTTCGCCTCGCAGGGCACAAAGTTGGCCTGCTGAAATACGTTTAGCAACTGGTCGATGTGGGTCTGGTAGCGTGCCTTCACCAGCGGAGCCTGCACTACGTAGCAGTCGTGCGAAAGCTGCTCCACGAAGTAGTTCTTCTCGCTAATGGGCTTTTGGTTCACGAGGTCGTAGTAGCCCCGCGCCACCTTGAGGCAGGGCGTATCCACGCCGTCCAGCGTAAAGCCGAGCACGTAGATGGTGGTGATGGGCAGGCTCTTGCTGTCGTTGGCGTAGCTGTTGCCGAGGTAGCGCCTGAAGCGCGGCACGTCGCTTGGGTGCCCGGCCTTTTGCATCTCCACGAGGATGCGGCGCTCCTCGCCCTTGTCGGTGCGGATAACGGCCACAAAATCCATGCGGAACAGCGTGGGGGGCTTGATGCCGTCCTCGTAGTACACGTGCTCCTGCGGGGCCGGCTCCACCGCCGCCACGTTCTCGCCGATGAGCGTGCCAATAAAGAACTTCGCAATGCGCTCCTCCTGTAGCAGCGCCTTGAAGGCTACGTCGTATATGGGGTTGACAATAAGCATACTTTTCTGCGCTTCCTACGCAAACTTTACTGATTACAAATTAAGTCTGAGTGCGAAGGTAGTATAATTTTTTGAATATGCGGTACACCGAAGAGGATATTTATTTGCCTGAAATGCCGCTAACAGTGCGGGAGACTTTCCCCCTTCCCCCGTTGAGCGGCGTAATGGCGAGCGGGGGGTTTTGCACTTCTAAATTTATTTATACCTTTGCTGGCCAAAACCTATAACTTGGAATTGCTATGCCACACGTTTCGCTGCGCAGCTTGTTTTTGGAGCACGTCGCCCAGACATCCTCGGCCCCGATGGGGCTGGAGGTGGTGCGGGCGGAGGGGATCTACCTCTACCTTGCCGACGGGCGGCGGGTGTTGGACTTGGTGTCGGGGGTATCGGTGAGCAGCGTGGGGCACGGGCACCCCAGGGTGGTGGCGGCGGTGCAGCAGCAGGCGGCGCAGTACATGCACCTGATGGTGTACGGCGAGTACGTGCAAAGCCCGCAGGTGCTGCTGGCGCAGCGGCTGTGCGCGATGCTGCCGCCCGGCTTGCAGAGCGTGTACTTCGTGAACTCGGGCAGCGAGGCCAGCGAGGGCGCCCTGAAGCTGGCCAAGCGCTACACGCGCCGCCCCGAGCTGGCCTGCTTCGCCGGCGCCTACCACGGCAGCACGCAGGGGGCGCTGAGCGTGGCGGGCAGCGACGACTTTAGGCGCACGTTCCTCCCCCTGCTGCCCGGCGTGCGCACCCTCCCCTTCAACAGCGAGGCGGCGCTGGCGCACATCACCGAGCGCACGGCCTGCGCCATCGTAGAGCCTACGCAGGCCGAGGCGGGGGTGGTGGCGGCGCGGCGCGAGTTCCTACAGCAGCTGAGGGCACGCTGCACCGAGGTGGGGGCGCTGCTCATCTTCGACGAGGTGCAAACCGGCCTCTGGCGCACGGGCAGCGCGTTCGCCTTCGAGCCTTACGGGGTGGCGCCGGACGTGCTCACGCTCGGCAAGGCCTTCGGCGGCGGGATGCCGCTGGGCGCGTTCGTGGCCTCGCGCGAGCTGATGGGCTGCCTCGCCAGCCCCGCGCTGGGGCACATCACCACGTTTGGCGGCCACCCCGTGTCGTGCGCCGCAGGGCTGGCGGCGCTGGAGGTGCTCGAAGAGGAGAAGGAGCTGCCGGCGCAGGTGCGGCGCAAGGGCGCCCGGTTTGCCGCCGCGCTGCGGGCGCACCCCGCCGTGCGCACCGTGCGCGGCGAGGGGCTGCTGCTGGCCGTGGAGCTGGGCAGCGCGGCGCGGGTGCAGCGCTTCATGCGCCGCGCCGCCCAGCGCGGGCTGGCCATCGACTGGTTCCTGTTCTGCGACACGGCCTTCCGCATCGCCCCGCCGCTCACCATCACCGAGGCGCAGGTAGGCGAGGCCTGCGCCACCCTCCTCGAATGCTTAACGGAAGATTAGCGGCAATGGGCGTAGCAATCCGATACCTCCTCCCTCTCCTCGCCGCGGCGCTGGCCGCCGCCCCCACCGCCACAGCCCTCTCGCGCGGAGCGCTGCGGGTGCGCGAAGACTCGCTGCGCGTGGCCATTGAGCGCGTGGCCGACACCCCCGTGGCCGACACAGGGCAGCGCATGGCGCTCAACCGCACCTTCGCCGCGCTGCTGGAGCAGACGCTGCGCGAGGACTCGGCCTTCCTCTACCCCTTCGACCGCGTGCCCTACCTCTACCGCGTGGCCTCGCCCAACAAGCGGGTGCGCGTGTTTACGTGGAACGTGCCCCTGCCCACCGAGCAGCGCTACTACGGCTTCGTGCTGGCGCGAAGCAGCGCCGCCGTGAGCGCCGCCACCGTGTCCCCCCTGCGCGACCGCCGCCGCGCCACCAACCTCGTGGAGGGCATCGCCACAGGCCCCAGCGAGTGGTTCGGCGCCCTCTACATCACCCTGACCGAGCGCTACCTGCCCGCCACGCGCCAAACGGCCTACACGCTGCTGGGCATCTCGCCCTGCGGCGACGGGGCGAGCAACAAGAAGGTGGTGGACGTCCTGCGCATAGACCAAGCAGGCCGCTGCACCTTCGGCGCCCCCATCTTCGTGAAAAAGGGCAAGGTGCTGCACCGCCTCGTCTTCGAGTACAGCGCCGACGCCGTGATGGAGCTGCGCTACCACGAGCGCACGGGGCAAATACTCCTCTCCGCGCTCGTGCCCATAAACGCCCAGCTGCGCGGCTTCTACCCAAGCTACGTTACCGGCGACGCCTACCACGCCCTCCGCTTCGCCAACGGGCAGTGGCGCATGTACGAAAATGTGAAGCTCCCGCGGTGAGCATTGTTGCCCGTCTCCATTGTTTTACTATCTTTGCCCCGAACCATTAACCGTTTCTTACTATGAAAAAGAGCATACTCTGGGCGCTGCTGCTGGGCTGCACCGCGCCGCTGGCCGCTGCCGCTGCCCCCGCGCCGCAAAACCTGCGCTGCGAGCAGCTGCGCAACCCCGAAGGCGTTGGCACGCCCGCACCCCGCTTCAGCTGGGAGCTGGCAGATTCGGGGGTGAACGTAGTGCAGCTGGCCTACCAGCTGCTGGTGGCCTCAACGGCAGACAAGCTCGCCGCGGGCGAGGGCGACGTGTGGCAGCCGGACGAGCAGCAGGGCACGGCCTCGGTGCTGGCGCCCTACGGCGGGGCGCCGCTGGCAGCGGGCGCGGACTTCTTCTGGAAGGTGAAGGTGCGCACCAGCAAGGGCGAAAGCGCGTGGAGCGAGGCCGCCCACTTCAGCACAGGGCTGTGGGGCAACGGGCGCTGGCAGGCGCAGTGGGTAGGCCTCGACAGCGTTTTCCCCTGGGACAGCGAAACGCAGTGGGCACGCCTCTCGGCGCGGTACCTGCGCAAGGAGTTCGCCGTGGAGAAGAAGAAGCCCCTCGCCTCGGCCAAGCTATTCATTGCCGGCATGGGGCTGTACGAGCTGTACCTCAACGGGCAGCGCGTGGGCGAGCAGGTGCTCGCGCCCAGCCCCACGGACTACCGCCGCGCGGTTATCTACAACACGTTCGACGTTACCCCGCTGCTCTGCGCCGGGCAGAACGCCGTGGGCGTGGCGCTGGGCAACGGGCGCTTCTACGCCATGCGGCAGCGCTACAAGCCGCACAAGTGGAGCACCTTTGGCTACCCCAAGCTGCTGCTACAGCTGGAGCTGACCTACGCCGACGGCAGCCGCCAAACGGTGGCCAGCGACCCCACGTGGCGCATCACCACCGACGGCCCCATACGCGCCAACAACGAGTACGACGGCGAAACCTACGACGCCACCAAGGAAATGCCGGGCTGGAGCAGCGTCGGCTTTAAGGACAAAAGCTGGCTGAAGGCCGCGCCGGTGGCCGCCCCAGCAGGCAAGCTGGCGGCGCAGGCCACGCCCAACATGAAGGTGATGGAGGTGCTCGCGCCCCGCGCTATCACCCCGCGGGCGCGGGACACCTTCATCGTGGACATGGGGCAGAACATGGCCGGATGGGTGAAAATCCGGCTGCGCGGCGCACAGCGCGGCGACACCATCCGCCTGCACTTCGCCGAAACGCTCAACCCCGACGGCTCGCTCTACACCCGCAACCTACGCGACGCCCGCTGCACCGACACCTACATCGCCCGCGGCGGCGGCGAGGAGGAGGAGTGGCAGCCCGCCTTCGTCTATCACGGCTTCCGCTACGTGCAGCTCACCGGATTCGCCACCCCCCCCACCCCCGCCGACGTGGAGGGCATGGTGGTGTATGACGAGATGGAAACCACCGGCACCTTCGAGTGCTCCAGCGACCTGCTCAACCGCCTGCACCGCAACGCCTACTGGGGCATCCGCGCCAACTACAAGGGCATGCCTGTGGACTGCCCCCAGCGCAACGAGCGCCAGCCGTGGCTCGGCGACCGCGCCACCGGTGCGCTGGGCGAAAGCTACATCTTCGGCAACGCCACCCTCTACGCCAAGTGGCTGGGCGACATCGAGGAGGCGCAGCGCGACAACGGCGCCATCCCCGACGTGGCGCCCGCCTTCTGGAACTACTACAGCGACAACATGACGTGGCCCGGCGCCTACCTGCTGGTGGCCGACATGCTGCGCCGGCAGGCCGGCGACGCGCTACCCATCCGGCAGCGCTACCCCTCGATGAAGCGGTGGCTCGGCTACATGCGCCAGCAGTACATGACCCCGGAGGGCATCGTTACCAAAGATAAGTACGGCGACTGGTGCGTGCCCCCTGAGGAGAAAGAGCTGGTGCACTCCCGCGACTCGTCGCGCCGCACCGACGGGCAGCTCATCGCCACCGCCTACTACTACAAGATGGCAACCCTGATGGCCGACTTCGCGCGGCTGGCAGACAGCGCTGCCGATGCCGCGGGCTTCGCCGAGCAGGCTGCCGAGGTGCGCAAGGCCTTCAACCAAAAGTTCTACAACCCCCAGCGGCGCTGCTACGACAACAACACCGTTACGGCCAACCTCCTGCCGCTGGCCTTCGGCATGGTCGAGCGTGCCAACGAGGAGGCCGTGCTGGCCGCTATCGTAGCCAAGATTATGGGCGACAACAAGGGGCACCTCAGCACGGGGCTGGTGGGCACAGGCTGGCTGCTGCGCGAGCTGAGCCGCCGCGGGCGCACCGACGTGGCCTATACCATTGCCACCCAGACCGACTACCCCAGCTGGGGCTACATGCTCGAAAACGGCGCCACCACCATCTGGGAGCTGTGGAACGGCAACACCGCCAACCCCTCGATGAACTCGCACAACCACGTCATGCTGCTGGGCGACCTGATTGCGTGGATGTACGAAGACCTCGCCGGCCTGCGGGCGCACCCCGCCCAAGCCGGCTTCAAATTCCTGTGGATGCACCCCCGCCCCACCGAAACTCTGACGTGGGCCAAGGCCTCACACCGCACGCCCTACGGCGTGGCCGCCAGCGAGTGGCGCCTTGAGGGCGAAAGGTTCACGTGGCGCGTTACCATCCCCGCGGGCGCCCGCGCCAACCTGCTGGTGCCCGCCCCCGACCTCGAATCCATCACCGCCAACGGCAAGCCGGCGATGCAGCTCGAGGGCGCAAAGTTTGTCCGCGTAGAGCAGGGGCGCGTTAACCTCGAGCTTGGCTCCGGCGCCTACCTCATCGAGTGCCCCTACGGAGAGGCGCAAAACCGCTGGAAGAAGGGCGTGCTCTCTCAGCGCTTCCTGTTCGAGCAAGCCCCCTTCCCCGAAAACCACGCCGCCACCCTCGCGCACACCGCCGAAGGGAAGCTCATGGCCGCGTGGTTCGGCGGCACCAAGGAGCGCAACCCCGACGTGTGCATCTACACCAGCACGCTGGACAGCGGCGGCTGGACGGCGCCCCGGCAGGTGGCCAGCGGCGTGGTGAGCGACACGCTGCGCTACGCCTGCTGGAACCCCGTGCTCTACCAAGCGGCGGGGGGCGAGCTACAGCTCTACTACAAGGTAGGCCCCAACGTGGCCGGCTGGCAGGGCAAGGTCATCCGCTCGGCCAGCGGCGGGCGCACGTGGTCGGCCCCCGAAGACCTGCCCAAGGGCACGCTCGGCCCCATCAAGAACAAGCCCGTGGCAACCGCCAAGGGCACGCTCGTGGCCGGCTCGAGCACCGAGGGCGAGGGCGGCTGGCGCGTGCACTTCGAGCTGAGCCGCAGCAAGGGTAAAACGTGGACGGCCACGCCCCCCGTAGCCGACGAGCAGCAGCTGAGCGCCATTCAGCCCTGCCTGCTCACCTACCCCGACGGGCGGCTGCAAGCGCTGTGCCGCAGCAAGAGCCGCGCCATCGTCGAAACGTGGTCGGCAGACGGCGGCAAAACGTGGTCGCCGCTGGCCGCCACCGCCCTGCCCAACAACAACTCCGGCTTCGACGCCGTAACCCTGCTCGACGGGCGGCAGCTGCTCGTGTACAACCACGTGCTGCCCGACACCGGCGCCCGCAACGGCAAGGGCGCCCGCTCGCCCCTCAACGTAGCCCTGTCCGACGACGGCAAAACGTGGTACGCCGCCGCCGTGCTCGAAGACTCCCCCATAGGGCAGTACTCCTACCCCGCGGTCATTCAAACCCCCGACAGCATGGTGCACATCGCCTACACGTGGCGGCGGCAGCGCATCAAGTACGCCCGGATAGACCCCCGCCGCCTCGCCCTGTCGCGCATCGACAGCGGGGCGTGGCCGCAGGCAAGCGAAACGGAAAAAGTGCAGGTGGTGAACAACCAGCGCTACAAGGTCTCCGTCTGCGACTGGATGATGCTCAAGCGGCAGAAGATAGGCGCCGTAGCCCTCGCCGCTGAGCTGGGCGCCGACGGCCTTGAGGTGGACATGGGCAGCCTCGGCAAGCGCGTGTCGTTCGACAACAAGTTCACCCAAAAGCCCTTTCAGCAAATGTTCATCGCCGACTGCAACAAGCTGGGCGTTGAGTTCAGCTCGCTGGCGCTGTCGGCCTTCTACGGGCAGTCGTTCGCCACCCGCGACAACTACGAAAGCCTCGTGGACGAGGCCATTGCCTCAATGGTGGCGCTGGGCATCAAGCGTGCCTTCCTGCCGATGGGCACCCAGAGCGACCTGACCAAAAACCCCGAGCTGTACCCCGTGGTGCTCGCGCGCCTGCGGGTGCTCGCGCGTAAGGCCGAGCAGGCCGGCGTGGTCTTCGGCATCGAAACCGCCCTCGACGCCCGCGGCGAGGCCCAGCTCATTGACGAGGTAGGCTCCCCCGCCGTGCGCAGCTACGTCAACTTCTCCAGCATCCTCAAGCGCAAGGGCGACATCGTGGCCGAGCTGAAAACCCTCGGCAAGGAGCGCATCATGCAAATCCACGCCACCAACACCGACGGCCACCAGATTCAGCACGACCCCCAGCTCGACATGGCCAAGGTGAAGGCCACCCTCGACCAGATGGGCTGGAGCGGCTGGCTGGTCATTGAGCGCTCGCGCGACACCACCGACGTGCACAACGTGAGGAAGAACTACGGCGCCAACGTGCGCTACCTCAAAGAGGTGTTTCAGTAGAGGGCAACCGTAAAAAAGAGCTAATTGATTTTCTTTGTTTAATATTTTTTTTACTTTTGTAGCCCCAACCACGATGGCTGGGGGCTTAGTAATTATTAACCAGTAAGTAATTTTATGATTATTGTTCCCATTAAAGAGGGCGAAAACATTGAGAAAGCCCTAAAAAAGTTCAAGAGAAAGTTTGAAAAAACGGGCGTTGTTCGCGAGCTACGCTCGCGGCAGTTCTTTGTGAAGCCGTCGGTGGTGCGCCGCGACGAGGTCAAGCGAGCCGCCTACCGGCAGGTGCTACAGCTGGCCGAGGAGTAGCAAGTAAGGCTAACCGCGGATGCTGCCGGACAGGCGCAAAGAAGGAGAGTGTCAGCTACATTGCTGTCTGCTTTCCCGCTTTCTGCAACACATAGCGCACGAAAAGCGCTACTCGGCGCACACGCTACGCGCCTACAGGAGCGACTTGCAGCAAATGCTGGGCTACTTGTGCGTAGCCGACGACGCGCAGCTGCGTAGCGTTGGCCACCGGCAGCTGCGCGGGTGGTTTTCTAACCTTATAGAGCAAGGGCTGTGCCCCCGCTCGGTGAAGCGCAAAATCTCGTCGGCCAGCACGTTCTACAGCTACCTCGTGAAGGAGAAGAAGGACTTGTTCCCCCAGAACCCGATAGAGAAGGTGGTGTCGCCCAAAGGAGGCAAGCGGCTGCCCTTTTTTTACAAGGAGGAGCAGCTGGCTACCCTGCTTGACGATAGCACGCCCGACCCCGACGGCGGCTACGAGCCGTGGCGCAACCATGCGATGATGGAGCTACTCTACGGCACCGGAATGCGGCGGGCGGAGCTGGTAGGCCTGCGGTGCGGCGACGTAAGCGCTGACAACCAAACGGTCAGGGTGCTTGGCAAGGGGAGCAAGGAGCGCATCATACCGCTAAGCCCGCACCTGTGCGAGGTGTTGGCGGGCTACCTTGAGGCGCGGGGCAGCTACTTTGACAGCTCGCCGCACAGCCCGCTGTTCTGCACCAAGAGCGGAAAGGCGGTGTACGGGGAGTTGGTGTACCGCGTGGTGCGGGCGAGCCTGACGGCGCAGGGGGTGGGCGGCAAAAAAAGCCCGCACGTAATGCGCCACTCGTTTGCCACGCACATGCTCAACAACGGCGCCGACCTCAAGAGCATCCAAGATTTGCTGGGGCACAGCAACCTGAGCGCAACGCAGGTATATACCCACAACAACATTGATGCGCTGCTAAGCTCGTACCGGCAGGCGCACCCCCACGCAGAGGGCAAGGCTCAAACCTGAAAACAGCTATGATATGCTAATAGCACGGCGTGCTGTATTAAATTTCGTTGAGACAGATTATTAACCGTTACGTAAAAAAGAATGTAACCCTATGAACGTAAAAATTCAATCCATTAAGTTTGACGCCGACCAAAAGTTGCTGGCTTTTGTGGAGGAGAAAATGAGCAAGTTCGGCAAGTACTTCGACGGCATTGTTGGCGCGGAGGTTTCGCTAAGCCTTGAGCACGCTTCGGATGACAAGAACAAGGTGGCCAAGGTACGGCTTGAGGTGCCGGGGCACGACCTGTTTGCCGAAAACCGCTGCAAATCGTTTGAGGAGGCTATCGACCTCAACGTGGAGGTGCTCAAGAAGCAGCTGACCAAGTATAAGGAAAAGCTGCGCGGGTAGGCGCTGCCGGCGGGCTACACGTACTTTTTCAGCGGCAGCTTCCCTGCCTGCATTTGGAGCACGTTGGTGGCCAAAGCCCACATCTCGTCCTCGCCCGGGTAAACGAACACGGGCGCAATGAAGGCTACCATTTGCTCTACGTAGCTGGTAACCGTGCTGCTGTGCGCAATGCCGCCGGTAATCAGGATGCCGTCCACCCTGCCGTGCAGCACGGCGGCCATGGCGCCAATTTCTTTGCCCACCTGATAGCAGAGGGCGTTCACCACCATAGCGGCCTTCCGGTCGCCCTGCGCGGCTCGCTGCGTGGCCTGCTGCGCATCGTTGGTGCCTAAGTGCGCCACCAGCCCGCCGCCGCCCACCAGCATTTTCGTCATCTCGGCCTTCGTGTATCGCCCGCTGTAGCAGGCTTCGAGCAGCTGTAGGGCGGGCGTGGTGCCTGTGCGCTCGGGCGAAAACGCCCCGTCGCCGCCAAGGGCGTTGTTCACGTCCACCACCCTACCCTGCCGGTGGGCGCCCACCGAAATGCCACCCCCCAAGTGCGCCACGATGAGGTTCAGCGCCTCATACTCTTTCCCTACCTTGGCCGCGTGTAGCCGCGCGATGGCCTTCTGGTTCAGCGCGTGGAAAATAGACCTGCGCGCGAACATGGGCGCCCCGGCCACCCGCGCCACGTCCTGCATTTCGTCCACCACCACGGGGTCGGCAATGTAGGCCTTGGCCGAGGGCAGGGCACGGGCAAGGTTGTCGGCAATGAGGGCGCCGAGGTTGCAGGCGTGCTCGCCGTACTTGGCCGAGGACATGTCGGCCTTCATGGCTTCGTTGACCTCGTACACGCCGGACTCAACGGGCTTCACGAGACCGCCGCGGCCTACCACCACCGCCACGTCGCGCACGCTGATGCCGGCCTTGCGCAGCTCCGACAGGATGGCCTCCTTGCGGAAGGCAAACTGCTCGGCTACCGAGGCAAAGGGCTGCAACTCCGCCGCGCTGTGGCGCAGGGTGGCTTGGAATATGCTTTCTCCCTGCTCGAAAACGGCAAGCTTGGTTGACGTGGAGCCGGGGTTGATGGCTAACAGCAGCTTCATTGGCGGGGCGCTGGCTTACTTCGCCATGAGGGCGGCGAAGGCGATGGAGTAAAACTTGGTGAGGGTGGTGTCGCCGCGCGAGGTGAGCACGCAGGGAGCCTTGGCGCCCAGCACGATGCCCGCCAGCTCGGCGCCGGCCAGCTTGGTTGCCGCCTTGAAGAAGGCGTTGGCCGACTCAATGTTGGGGAACACCAAGCCGTCGGCGTCGCCGTTCACGGGGCTGGCCAGCTTTTTGACGGCGGCGGCCTCCTTGTCCATAGCCACGTCCACCGCCAGCGGGCCGTCCACTATGGCGTTGCGGATTTGGCCGCGGTCGGACATTTTGGCGATGATGGCCGCATCTACGCAGGCCTGCATTCCGGGCAGCATCTGCTCGGTGGCGGCGATGATGGCCACCTTGGGCTTTTCGATGTCGAGCATGCGCGAGGCCGCAATGACGTTGTTTGTCAGCGTAACCTTTTGGGCGAGGTCGGGCGAGGGGATAACCGCGATGTCGGCCACGGCGAGCAGCTTGTGGTACGAGGCTATCTCGAGTATGCACACGTGGCTGAGCGTGG
>JAITMY010000144.1 GCA_031290755.1 Prevotellaceae bacterium | reverse complement strand
CCGCACTACTGCGGTGGACTTTCCGACACGCCGGAAACCTTCCCGCACTACTGCGGGAGGCTTTCCGACGCGCCGGATTTGTCCCCGCACTACTGCGGGAGGCTTTCCGACGCGCCGGATTTGTCCCCGCACTACTGCGGGAGGCTTTCCGACGCGCCGGATTTGTTCCCGCACTACTGCGGCGGGCTTTCCGACGCGCGTGCGCTGGTGGAGACGCTCTGCGCACCCTTCTCCCAGCTGCTGGACTTGGAGCAAAGGCTGGTGGACGCCGCCCGCAAAAGTGGAATGGGGAATGGCTACCCTGCGGATACGGCGGTTTTGATGGTCTCCCCGCTCGGCGGCATACCGGTTGCAACCCCGCCGTAAATTTATACAACAACTTTAAGCCGTTACTTACCTATTGCTGCACAGGGCGCTCGACAGAGGGTACAAAATACTGTTCTTCCCCACGTGGCGAAAGTACCTTATCGGCAGGTCGGTTGACAATAAAAATGGCTATGCGCTGGTAGATTCATTTACCAGCACGGTGTACTACCAGCGCATCACGAGCTTTTTGAACAACCCGAACCTCGCAAAGCTGCTGCGGGAGCATGGCCTTGAGCTTGCCTTTTACCCTCACCCCGAGGCGCAAAAAATGCTCCCCTTGGTGAGCGTCGGTAGCGAAAACATTCAGCTGATAAGTAGAGAATTGTTTGAGATGAAGGATTTCATGCTCGATAGCATCCTGCTGATTACAGACTATTCGGGGGTTGCCTTTGACTTTGCGTACATGAAGAAGCCGCTGGTGTACTACCAGCTCGACTTGGAGGAGTACCACCGCAGGCACTACCGCGACGCCAACAACTGCGAGCGGGTTTACCGGGCCATAGTAGAGGCCACCCCAGCTCATTTCAGCTCGGCGAAATGCTTTAAGTAGGCAAAGCTCGGCGGCATTTGCAGCGCCGCTAACCCAACTCGGCGGAGTATTCTAAGTAGTGAGGAGCTAAGCGGCACTTTTGTGGTGCCGCTTTTTTTGATTTTTGGTGGGGATGGAAAATTTAGTATCTTTGCCCTCGAAAATGAATAGTAAAAATATGATAAACTATCAAAATACAGAATATTATGAGCATATCAGAGCAATGGCAGATAGCATCTGCACAGGCAGAAAAAAGTTTGTGCGACTGGTGGATACAACAGGCGCCGCAGAGAAAGGCAGAATTCGCGGCGGCAGACGAAATGTTGAAGCATCCTGCGTCTGTGGAGGATGCAATAGCGCAGTTCAACAGAAAACGTTACTAATAGCATGGGCAAAGCAAGCAGGATGCTACTTGGGGCGTGCGTTATTGATGCAAATGTAAGGCTAAATGATGATAAGCAGTTGGGCGGCACGGCTAAGTACGCAGATTTTGAAATAAAAACTTTAAAACATTTTTTTGCATGAAAAAAGCATACATTTTCCCCGGGCAGGGGGCGCAGTTTGTGGGCATGGGCAAGGCGCTGTACGCCGGCTCGCCCCGCTGCAAGGAGCTGTTTGAGCAGGCGAACGCGCTGCTGGGCTTTCGCATCACCGACCTGATGTTTGAGGGCACGGACGAGGACTTGCGGCAAACGCGGGTTACGCAGCCGGCCATTTTCCTGCACTCGGTGGTGCTGGCGCAGTCGCTGGGCGAGGCCTTCGCCCCCGACATGGCGGCGGGGCACTCGCTGGGCGAGTTCTCGGCGCTGGTGGCCGCCGGCGCCATGCGCTTCGAGGACGGGCTAACGCTTGTCTCCCAGCGGGCGCAGGCCATGCAGAAGGCCTGCGAGCAGGTGCCCTCGACGATGGCCGCCATTTTGGGGCTGGCGGACGAGGTGGTGGAGGAGGTCTGCGCCGGCATTGCCGGCGAGGTGGTGGTGGCGGCAAACTACAACTGCCCCGGGCAGCTTGTCATATCGGGCACCCACCGCGGCGTTGAGCTGGCCTGCGAGCGGCTGACCGCCGCCGGCGCCCGCCGCGCCCTGAAGCTCAACGTGGGCGGCGCCTTCCACTCGCCGCTGATGCGACCGGCCAAGGAGCAGCTGGAGGCGGCCATTGCCGCCACGCCCATCGTTGCGCCGCGCTGCCCGGTGTCCCAACACGTGGAAGCCCAGCCGCAAACCGACCCCGCGGCCATCAAGCGCAACCTGATAGCGCAGCTCACCGCGCCCGTGCGCTGGACGCAAATCGTGCAGAACATGGTGGCCGACGGCGCCGCTACCTTCATAGAGCTGGGGCCGGGCAGCGTGCTACAGGGCTTGGTGAAGAAGGTGCACAAGGAGGCCGCTGTGGAAGGAATGCAGTAATAACACTAACAACCATCAACCCTTGCGAACTTTTCCGCCCCCCACCGGTCTCCCAGAGCAGCTGCGCTACGTTCCGCCTACGGCGACGGTGCTGAGTAACGGCGTGGCGCTGCACGCCATTTGCGCAGGGCCGCAGGAGGTGGTGCGCGTGTCGGTAATCTTTGCGGCAGGCTCGCGCTTCCAGCCCCAGCGCTTGGTGGCGAGCGCCACGGTGGCGCTCATGAGCGAGGGCACCGCGCAGCGCTCCGGCGCTCAGCTGGCGGAGCAGCTGGACTTTTACGGCGCTACCTACGAGCACCACCTTGATAAGGACTACGCCATGCTGACGGTTTACGCGCTGACGCGCTACCTGCCCCAAGCGCTGGAGGTGCTTCGGGAAATGGCGCTCTCGCCCAGCTTTCCGGAGGGGGAGCTGCGCACCTACTGCGCAAAGCGCAAGCAGCAGCTGCGTATAGATAAGGAGCGGGTGGCCTACGTGGCGCGCGAGCGGTTGCAGGCCGAGCTGTACGGTGCGGCGCACCCCTACGGGGCTTACGCCGAGCCGGAGGACTACGACAGCCTGCGGCGCGAGATGTTGCAGGAGTTCCACCGCCGCCACTTTACGGGCGAGCGCTGCTTCGTTGTGGCGGCAGGCGGCGTTGGCGAGCGCGAGGCGGCGCTCATTGGCCGCTACTTTGAGGATATTCCGCAGGGCAGCGCGGCGACGGAGCCACCGCTGCCCGCCCTGCCGCAGCCGCAGGAGGGGCGCACGGTGGCCATCGCCAAGGAGGGCGCCCTGCAAAGCGCCCTGCGCGTGGGCAAGGTGCTGTTCGGCAGGTCGCACCCTGACTTTGCGGGGGTGCACGTGCTCTCGGTGGTGCTGGGGGGCTACTTCGGCTCGCGGCTGATGCGCAACATTCGTGAGGATAAGGGCTACACCTACGGCATTTTTGCGTCGCTTGTCAACTTCCGGCAGGCCGGCCATCTGGCCATTAGCGCGGAGGTGGGGCAGCCCTTTGGCCGCGCGGCGCTGGGCGAAATCCGGCAGGAGCTGCAACGGCTGTGCGATGAAAAAATATCGGAAGACGAGCTTCGGCTGGTGAAAAACTACCTGTGCGGCGAAATCATGCGCTCGCTCGACGGCCCTTGGGCCTTGGCCGAAACAGCCATCGAAGACCTGCAAGCCAACCTGCCGCAAAGCTACGTTTGTACGCTGTTCGACGCCGTGCGATCGGCCACCGCCGAGCAGCTGCAAGGGCTGGCGCAAAAGTACCTGCTGCCGGAAAGCATGACGAGCATCGTAGTGGGATGAAGCACTTTTTACACGTAGGGTTATGCGCGGTGCGCACCGCTGCCGTGGCTATGCTGCTGCTGCTGCCGAGCGGCGCGGCGCTTGCGCTCAGCGATGATTTGCTCCACTTTCGCGCC
>JAITMY010000041.1 GCA_031290755.1 Prevotellaceae bacterium | reverse complement strand
ACATATATATTTTTGTTAGCGTTATTTACACAACGGTGGCAAAGGTAGGGAAATGTTTTGAAATATGCAAGGGGTGGGGGAAAAATATTTTCGCTGCCCTTGTCTCTGGCCGTCCAGATGGCGGAGTTGGCCTTTTGCCGCAGCAGGCGCTTCAGCGCGTAGTCAAACGACAGCACGCTGCGCACGCGGGTAGAGGTTGGTTTTGTGGCCATATGCGGTAATGGTTAGGGGCGCCCGCCTACTCGTAGGCGCCCATTTTGAGGATGCTTATCTCCTTAGGGTTTAGCTTGCGCCACTTGCCGCGCTCCAGCGATTTCTTGGTTAGCCCGGCAAAATACACGCGGTCGAGCTTTTGCACCTCGTAGCCGAGCGCCTCGAACATGCGGCGCACCACGCGGTTGCGGCCCGAGTGTATCTCCAGCCCCACCTCGGCCTTGTCGTCGAGGTTGGTGTAGCCCACCTCGTCGGCCACGGCCATGCCGTCCTCCAGCTCCACGCCCTCCACGAGCTTGTCCATGTCCTCCTTTTTGAGCGTTTTGTCCAGCGTTATCTGATAGACCTTTCGCTTGTTGTAGCTGGGGTGCGTGAGCTGCTTGGTCAGGTCGCCGTCGTTGGTGAAGAGGAGCACGCCGGAGGTGTTCTTATCCAAGCGCCCCACGGGGTACACGCGCTCGGAGCAGGCGCCGGCGATGAGGTCCATCACCGTGCGGTCGGCGTGGGGGTCTTCCACGGTGGTAACGTAGCCCTTGGGCTTGTTGAGCACGAGGTACACCTTTTTTTCGCCAGACAGCTTTTCGCCGTGCCAGCAGATTTCGTCGGTGGGCTGCACCTTCACGCCCAGCTCCTTTACCACCGTGCCGTTCACGGTGATGTCGCCCCGCTGGATGTACTCGTCGGCCTCGCGGCGCGAGCACACGCCGGAGTTGGCGATGAACTTGTTGAGGCGAATGGGCGAGTTGGGGTCTTTCACCTGAATTTCCACGGGGGGCTTCCGCGGCGGGCGTGCGCTGTCGTCGTAGCGGTTGTCGCGCCGGTCGTCACGTCGATCGTCGTAGCGTGGTGGCCGCGAGCGGTCATCGTAGCGGTCGCCGTAGCGCGCGGGGCGGGGGCTGTCGTCGCGCCGGTCTGAGTAGCGTGGCGGACGGGAGCCATCATCGCGCCTGTCCGAGTAGCGTGGCGGACGGGGGCCATCATCGCGCCTGTCCGAGTAGCGCGGCGGGCGGGAGCCGTCGTCGTGCCGGTCGCCGTACCGCGCGGGGCGGGGGCTATCGTCGCGACGGTCGCCGTAGCGTGGCGGGCGTGCCTCGTAGGAGTCCCGCTCGCCGTAGGGTTTGCGGGGGGCCGATGGCCGGTCGTCGTGCCGGAAGCCGCCTCCCCCCCTGCTGTCGAAGCTGCGGCGCTCGCCGAAGGGCTGGTCGCGGCGGGGCTTGTCGTCGCGCCACGCCGGCCGGTCGTCGCGGCTGCCGAAGGGCTTACGGAAGGGTGGCCGGTCGCCGTCCGGCTTCTGGAAGCTGCTAAAGTCGCGGCGCTGTGGCCTTTCGCTGCGGAACTTATCGAAGCCAGCGTCGCTTTTTGGCCTGTCGAAGCCGTCGCTGCCGGCGGGGCGGCGTGGCCGGTCGTAGTCGTCGCGCCGGCCATCGCGGTTGTCGCGGTAGCTGCTGTAGCTGCGCGGCTTGTCGCCGCCAAAGCGGTCGCCGTAGCGGGGTCGGTCGCTGCCGTAGCCGGATGTGGGGCGGCTGTCGCGGCGTGGCCGGTCGTCGTTGTAGCGTGGCCGGTCGCCCTCCGCCTCGCCCTGCGGGGTGCGGTTTTTGAAAAAGCTTTCCCGCGTGGGGGTTCGCCTTGCCGGTCGCTCGTCGCCTACCTCGTGCGCCGGTGGCGCTTGAAAGGTTGGCGCGGGGCGCTCGACAACTTCCTCTACGTGAGGCGTCTGTTCGGCAGGCGCAACATTTTTACTCTCCAGCCTACCGGTGCGCGGACGGTAAGCCTGTGGTTCATTCTGATTATTTTCCATGCTTCTATTAATATTGTCAGCAAAAATAGCTTATTTTGCGATATGATTGGCGTTTATTTGCACATACCTTTTTGTAAATCGAAGTGCGGCTACTGCGATTTTTACTCGGTGGCCTCGCAAACCCTTATGCAGCCTACAATTCGTGCTATGCTGCGCGAGCTGGAGGGGCGAAAAAATTATTTTGATACCTTCAAAAAAACTTCTCCCGAGCTGCAAAGAGCCACGCTCTACGTTGGCGGTGGCACCCCCTCGCTGCTCCCGCCGGAGGTGCTTAACGAGCTGGCAAAAAAGGCAATGCAGGTGTTTGGCATCGCCGTGCCCGAAGAGTTTACCGTGGAGCTGAACCCTGACGACGTTACGCCGGACTACCTGGCGCAGCTGCGCGGCATGGGGGTTGACCGCATCAGCATTGGGGTTCAGTCGTTTTTTGACGACGACTTGCGGCGCATGAACCGCCGGCACAGCGCAGGGCAGGCCGCCCGCAGCGTGCAGCTCGCGCAGCAAGCCGGCTTCGGCAACATTTCGATAGACCTCATCTACGGCCTGCCCGAAATGAGCACTGAGCGCTGGAAGAGCAACCTTGAAGCATCGTTTTCGCTTGGCGTACAGCACCTTTCGGCGTACGCCCTGACGGTAGAGCACCGTACCCCTTTTGGGGTGCTACAGCGCAAAAACCGGCTGCCGCTGCCCTCTGACGGCGAGGTGGCGGCGCAGTACGCGCTGCTGTGCGAGCTGAGCGCCCGCAGCGGCTTTGCGCACTACGAAATATCGAGCTTTGCCCGCAGCGGGTTCACCTCCAAGCACAACAGCGCCTACTGGCAGCAGCAGCCCTACGTGGGCATCGGCCCCTCGGCGCACTCCTACAGCGGGCTGCAACGGCAGCACAACCCGGCCAGCAACGCGCTCTACCTGAAGGGCATGAGCGCGGGCAGCGGCTGCGCCGAGGTCGAAACCCTGAGCGAGGCCGACCGCTACAACGAGTACATTTTCACCGGCCTGCGCACCGCTTGGGGGGTAGAGCTGGGCTACCTGCGGCAGGCCTTCGGCGAGGAGCTTGTAGCCCACTGCCTTGCCAACGCCGCCCGGCACGTTGCGGCGCAACGCCTTGTGCAGGCCGGCGGTCGGCTGACCATCCCTGAGCACCACTGGTTCATCTCCGACAGCATTATTGTGGATTTAATTTGGGCTTGAAGCACAGATAATTAAGGCTGAAAAGGTTGCAGAGTGATAATTTTTCAGCCCACAGGTGCCTTTAATTGATAATTTTTTTGCACTTTTGCCGTCGTGTCAAAAGCCGTTAGCCTCGGCGTTGTCAATGGGCTGAAAAATAAAAACATGTCTAAATCAACAACATATCAACAATTTAGAGTTAAATGATAAATGAATTTTTAAATAAAATAATTTGTGCTGATTGCTTGCCAGCTATGAAAGAGATGCCAAGTAATTCGGTTGATTTAGTTGTTACTTCGCCACCGTACAATCTCAAAAATTCTACCGGCAACGGAATGAAACCATGCACGACGAGTGGAAAATGGGCAAATGCGGCTCTTCAAAATGGTTACAGCCACTATGACGACAACATGCCACACGAAAAGTATGTGAAATGGCAGCGAGAATGTTTAACGGAAATGTTTCGGCTTATAAGCAATGACGGTGCAATTTTTTATAATCATAAATGGAGGGTACAAGATGGTTTATTGCAGGATAGACAGGATATTGTAAGTGGTTTTCCTGTGCGGCAAATTATAATATGGCGACGCAAAGGCGGTATTAATTTCAATCCCGGCTACTTCTTGCCAACTTACGAAGTAATTTATTTGATTGCAAAACCAGATTTTAAACTTGAGCCAAAATCAAATGGTGTCGGCGATGTATGGGAATTTACGCAAGAAATGAAAAACGGACATCCTGCTCCTTTTCCTGTTGCATTGATTGATAGAATTATTGGCTCAACAAACGCACAAATCATTTTAGATCCTTTTATGGGCAGTGGCACGACTGCTATTGTTGCATTGGGTTTAAAAAGAAATTTTATAGGCATTGAACTTTCGCCAGATTATTGTAAAATGGCAGAAGAAAGAATTGCTAAAAACAAAAGACAAAGCGAGCTATTAAAAATACGTACACCAAAACTATTTGATTAAAATGAAATTATACACAAAAGAAACCCTCATAAAAGAGTTTCACAAAATTGCCGAAATGGGTTGGATAAAAAATGCTCGAAAAGGCAATGCTGGTGGCGTTGGAAATACACTTGAAGATTTATTGGGAATTGAAGAAAACAACTTGCCAATTCCAAATGCTGCCGAATGGGAATTGAAAGCGCAACGGCTTAATACCTCTTCGCTCACAACATTATTTCATACAGAGCCGTCTCCTCGTGCAGTAAAATTTATTTCGCAGCTTCTTTTGCCTTGTTATGGTTGGAAACACCAAGAAGCAGGTACAAAATATCCTAAAACAGAAATGAGTTTCCGGCAAACTTTTGGCTGCAATTCTACCAATCGCGGCTTTTCTTTGAAAGTTGACCGTGAAAGCAAGAAAGTTATCGTATCGTTTGATTATAAAAAAGTTTCAGAAGATAGTAGCGTTTGGTTACAACAAGTTAATAAAAATGTTGGGTTGAAAGAACTAAATCCGCAGCCATATTGGGGATTTAGCGATTTGGCAAGCAAAGCGGGAACGAAACTTTTGAACTGTTTTTACGTGCAAGCCGAAGTCAAAAAAGAAGACGGTAAAGAGTTTTACAAATACAGCAAGGTTTTAATGTTGCAAAAATTCAGCTTTGAAAAATTTTTGCAGGAAATTGAAAATGACAACATTCTTGTTGATTTCGATGCTCGAACTGGACATAATCACGGTACAAAGTTCAGATTGCGACAAAATTGTTTCCATAATTTGTATGAAAACGCAACGGAAATATTATGATGTTAGTCAATTTATTATACTTTCGCCCCCTCATAGTCTTAGTTGAAACAGGTAAAAGGTAACTTATATGCAACGCTGCTGGCTACGTAAATGTTTTTTGCTCTGCCTCCTGTGCTTGGGGGCCGCCAAGGCGCAGGCGCAGGCGCAATCGGATAGCAACTTGCGGGAGGTGCCCGTGCGCATCATGGGGAGCGGCAAGCTCACGGCGGACGAGCTGTCCACGTTCTTCGCCCTGCTCTTCCCCAACGGCGAGCACCTGGAGCAGGCCGAGCGCCTCGCGCCGCTCTACATCGCCGAGGCGCAGGTGGAGGGCGTGAACCACGACATCGCCTTCGCGCAGATGATTTTGGAAACCGGCTTCCTGCAATTCAAAGGGCTGGTAAGCCCCCGCATGAACAACTTCTGCGGGCTGGGCGCCGTGAACGCCGCGCGCGCGGGCAACACGTTCCCCGACGAGCGCATAGGCATCAGGGCGCACATCCAGCACCTGAAGGCCTACGCCAGCACCCAGCCCCTCGTGGGCGAGCTGGCCGACCCCCGCTACCGCTTCGTCAACCCAAAGGGAAAAGCCCCCACCGTGGACGCGCTCGTGGGCACGTGGGCGCAAGACCCCCGCTACGCCGCGAAAATAAAATCCATCCTGCACCGCATGTACGCCAGCACGTACGCCGACTAAACCGCCACCATTGCTCACCAAAAACAGCACAAGCCTATGCCACTCATCAAATCCATTTCCGGCATTCGCGGCACCGTTGGCGGCGCCGCGGGGGACAACCTTACGCCGATAGACATCGTGAAGTTCACCTCGGCCTACGCCGCGTGGCTGCGCGCGCAGCCGGCGGGCGGCGCGCCGCGGCTGCGGGTGGCCGTGGGGCGCGACGCCCGCCGGTCGGGCAGCATGGTGAGCCGCCTCACGGTGGCCACCCTACAGGCCTGCGGCGTGGACGTGCTGAACCTCGGCCTGGCGACCACCCCCACGGTAGAGCTGGCCGTGGCCCACTACCGCGCCCACGGCGGCCTCATCATCACCGCCAGCCACAACCCCGCGCAGTGGAACGCCCTGAAGCTGCTCAACGCCCGCGGCGAGTTCCTGAGCGCCGCCGACGGCGAGCTGCTGCTGCGCATGGCCGAGCAGGGCGGCCACGCGTTTGCGCAGGTAGGCGCGCTGGGGCGGGAGGAGCACGTGCACGACTTCCTGAAGAGGCACATCGACATGGTGCTGGCGCTGCCGCTGGTGGACGTAGAGGCCATCCGCAGGGCGCGGCTCAGCGTGGTGGTAGACGCCGTCAGCTCCGTGGGCGGCATCGCCATCCCGCAGCTGCTGCGCGCCCTCGGCGTGGCGCGCATCGCAGAGCTGGGCTGCATCCCCAGCGGGCAGTTTGCGCACAACCCCGAGCCGCTCCCCGAGCACCTGACCGAAATCGCCGGCGAGGTGGCCAGGCGCCACGCCCACCTGGGCATCGCGGTTGACCCCGACGTGGACAGGCTGGCGCTGGTGTGCGAAGACGGCAGCATGTTCGGCGAGGAGTACACGCTGGTGGCCGTGGCCGACTACGTGCTGCGGCGCAGCGGGGGCGGCAACACCTGCTCGAACCTCTCCTCGTCGCGGGCGCTGCGCGACGTAACCGAGGCCCACGGCGGCAGCTACGCCGCCGCCGCCGTGGGCGAGGTGAACGTGGTGGAGGCGATGCGGCAAACCGGCGCCGTCGTCGGCGGCGAGGGCAACGGCGGCGTCATCTACCCCGCCCTGCACTACGGCCGCGACGCGCTGGTGGGCGTCGCGCTCTTCCTGTCGCACTACGCCCGCCAGGGGCAGCCCATGAGCGCCCTCCGCGCCGGCTACCCGGCCTACTTCATGTCCAAAAACAAGCTCACGCTGCCCCCCACGGCCAGCGTAGACGCCGCGCTCGGCGCCGTGGCCGCGGCCTACGCCGCCGAGCGCGTTACGGACACCGACGGGGTGCGCATCGACTTCGACGCCCGGCGCGAGTGGGTGCACCTGCGCAAGTCGAACACCGAGCCGGTAGTCCGCATATACGCCGAGAGCCCCAGCCCCGAGGCCGCCGCTGCCCTGGCCAAGGGCGTAATGGAGAAGGTGGCGAGCCTCTGCTAACGCCGCAAGCGCCGCCCGGCGGAGGGGCTGGGGAAGATTCCCAGACCTCTGCGGATGCCCCCCAGACCTCTGCGAATGCCCCCCAGACCTCTGCGAATGCCTCCCAGACCTCTGCGGATGCTCCCCAGACCTCTGCGAATGTCCCCCAGACCTCTGCGGATGCTCCCCAGACCTCTGCGGATGCTCCCCAGACCTCTGCGGATGCTCCCCAGACCTCTGCGGAAGTCTCCCAGACCTCTGTGAATCTTCCCCAGACCTCTGCGGCTACGCCACTACCCAGCGGCTGAGCGTTCGCTCGGCGGCGCTGAACTCGGCGCCTACCTTCACGACCTTGCGCTCGCCCGCCGTGAAGGGGATGAGGTAGCCCTTTTCGTCTATTTGCCGCAGGGCGTCTTCGGCGGTGGCGCTTTCGGCCAGCTTGAACTCGAATACGTACACCGTGCCCCGCACCACCACCACCGCGTCGGCGCGCCCCCGGGCGCTGCGGTGCTCGGCCTGCACCAGCTGCCCCATGAGCTTGAAGACGAGGTAGAACATCGTTTGGTAGTGCCGCTCGGTCTTGTCGCTCAGCTCGTAGGGCATGTCGGCGAAGAAGGCGCGGAGGCGCGCCATGAAGCCGTCCACGTCGCCGCGTATGAGCTCCCCAATGAACTTGCCGGCGTAGAACTCGCTCTTCTGCTCGGGGTGGGCAATGCAGGCGGGCACGAGGTCTTTGAGGAAGCCGTACTCTACCTCCTCGTTGGGGAAGCCAAGGACGTAGAAGCCTGTTTCCTTGTCGTAGCCCTTGATGGTGAGGTAGCCGCTTTGGTAGAGGATGGGGATGGGGTCGCCGCTGTCCACGCGGTAGTCCGTGATGTCGTCGGGGGTAGCGAGCACGTCCCCCGACAGCCGCCGCAGGTCAAAGTCCACCTGCCTGAGCCACTTCACGAGGAAGGTGGGGGTGCCGGT